>NZ_JBIUCQ010000005.1:0-231271 GCF_044538495.1 Acinetobacter sp. ABJ_C4_1
TTGTGCTGGCGACCATAGCAAGAGTGAACCACCTGATCCCTTCCCGAACTCAGAAGTGAAACCTCTTAGCGCTGATGGTAGTGTGGGGTTACCCATGTGAGAGTAAGTCATCGCCAGCTCATTATTCCAAACACCCCGGTCTCAAAAGAGATTGGGGTGTTGCTTTATGCGTGGGAATAATAAAATTCTAGAAAACTCAGTCCCTAAAAAAACAAATTTGCACGGTTGTCCTGCTTCAGAGATACAGTGTCTTAATTCAATTAAATTATCGTGTAATAAAAAAACATTTCATAATATTCCAATATTTGCTTAATCTATAAATAGTTAAACTTGAGTTTTCATCTATGCAGTTCAAAATTATCGCAGCCCAAGATCTAGATAAAAATCAACGTCATCAGATTGCTGAGTTATGTTTTTCTGCCTTTGATGAAGATCCATGGAGTCAATATGTTTTCATGCAAAAAGCTATTCATGTCGTTGGTATATTGGATAATCAAATTGTCTCACATGCCTTATGGACGGATAGAGTTTTTACTATAAATGGTAGCTTTGATGTAAAAACAGCTTATGTAGAGTATGTCACCACTGATTACACGATGAGAGGTAAGGGGCTTGCATCACAATTATTAAAATATTTAGTTGAAGCATTAACTGACTTGGAATATGGACTTGCTGCATTACAACCGGAAGATGAAGCCTTTTATAAAAAATTAGGTTGGACTACTTGGCGGGGTGATTTGTACATCAAACAAGATGCATCTACTTATCTGACTGATGACTATGAAATTATGCTATATCCTTTGAGTATCCATATGAAAGATCTACTATCACAACGTTCAGAGGACGATAGTATTTGCGCAGAATGGCGAGAGGGTGAGGTTTGGTAGTTTTAACTATAATTTCACATTAATTGACTGATTTAAAATAATTTTTTTTAAAATAAATCTATGATAATAACTATTTGGGATTGTTTGCTGAGGAGATGTTATGGAGTTTATAAGTACCTATGGTAAGGAAATAGTTTCTTTATTAGTACCATTTATTACTTGGTTCCTTAATGTGGGGATAAAGCCTAGAGCAAAATTAATTTGGACGAATCCTCATGCATTTATCTTCCTTGTACAAGAACCTTTGAGAGATGTTGAGGGTAATATTTTAAGACCAATGCAAAGAGTTGAGACCGCCTCAATCAAAGTCATAAATATTGGAAGAGATACTGCAAATAAAATTGAATTAATTTTTAACTGGCAGCCCCAGCATATAAATTCCTGGCCTGTTCGCTCTTATGAACAAAAGATAGATCAAGATGGTCGCTGTACTCTAATATTTGATAACCTATCACCTAGGGAGGAGATAGGAATTGAAATTATGAGCATAAATATTGACCTTCCTGCTTTACTTCTAGTTCGAAGTGCTGAATGTACTGCTAAAAATGTTGCCTTGAGTTGGTTCCAATTTGTACCACTATGGAGAATTAATCTAGCTCGTGGACTAATTTTAATTGGTTTTAGTACAACAATTTATTGGGTTATCTCTTTAATTCAGTTTCTTGTTTTGAAGACACCACATTAAAGAATATATTCACTAACTATTTAGAATCATTCATGATTGAAGAAAGCAAATTTGTTTCAGAATAATTGAATTTTGTAGTAACTCTTATTTATAGACCTATAATGATTCAGAATCATTCCAAATCTAATAAGGATATAACATGTCTACCGACCAGCAATTTCCAACTCCCAACAATTTAGGTATCGCGGTATATTCCAATAATGCCGAAGCTATTGGTAATACACCTTTAGTACGTATTAACCGTTTGATTAAAACGGGCGCAACCGTATTAGCAAAAGTGGAAAGCCGTAATCCTGCATTTTCTGTGAAATGCCGTATCGGAGCGGCACTTATTGCAGATGCAGAGAAACGCGGTGTATTAAAAGAAGGTATGCACATTGTTGAGCCAACCAGTGGTAATACTGGTATTGCATTGGCATTTGTTGCTGCGGCAAAAGGTTATCCAATTACTCTAACTATGCCTGCAAGTATGAGCCTTGAGCGCAGAAAAGTACTGAAAGCTTTAGGTGCTAATTTGGTTTTAACTGAACCTGCGAAGGGAATGAAAGGGGCAGTTGATGAAGCGGTACGATTAGCAACTGAACAGCCAGATGTTTATTTCTTGCCACAACAATTTGAAAACCCAGCAAATCCGAAAATCCATGTAGACACAACTGGTCCTGAAATTTGGCAAGCTACAGGTGGACAAGTTGATATTTTGGTTGCTGGTGTGGGTACTGGCGGTACGATTACAGGTATTTCTCGTTATTTTGAACAAGTCCAAAATAAACCATTGTACTCAGTAGCTGTTGAACCTGCTGAATCTCCAATTATTACTCAGACCAAAAATGGTGAGAACATTACACCTGCACCGCATAAAATCCAAGGAATTGGTGCAAACTTTATTCCAAAGAATCTTGATTTGGACCTTGTGGATGAAGTCTTACCAGTGACTAGCGAAGAAGCAATTCAATGGGCGAGAAACTGTGCAACCCAAGAAGGTATTCTAGTAGGTATTTCAAGTGGAGCTGCATTAGCAGCGGCTGCAAAAATTGCAGAGCGTCCTGAAAATGCTGGTAAAACCATCGTTGTTATTCTGCCAGACAGTGGGGAACGTTATCTGTCTTCTGTATTATTTGAAGGTTTATTTGACGAATAAAATTAACCGTATAAAAAAGCCCATCTATTGATGGGCTTTTGTTTAAGCTTATTTATAAGGCACTTTTTAAATTTTTTTGATGATGCTTAATAGACCGAGCATATTTTTTCGCTTTGTGACGGGTCCAGAAGCTTCGCTCATATCCTGTTGGCCCAACATTATAATAGGCCGTGGCTTTAAACCAGCTATCTGCGGTTTGATAGTAATGATTTAAAATATAAGCACCACATTGGATATTTGTAGATTCATCATACAAATTACCAGCACAAGTTTGTTGCCAATAGCTTGGAATAATTTGAGTTAAACCAACAGCCCCAGTCGGAGAGCGGGCATTACTATTATAGTTCGACTCTTGTCTGATCACTGCCGCGAGTAAAAGTGGAGGAACATTATATTTGTCAGCACTTTGAATAATCATTGGAGACAATCGATTCGCTGTACTCGGTGGAACTGAATAAGCTTTTTGTAAACCAGATGATAGCTTATTTGAACGCCAAGTAAATGAGCCACTATTAGGGCCTAAGCTTGTACATCCTGTCATTATGATCATTAAAAAAGTTATGAAAAATTTCAGACCAAGAATGTGTAATTGTGATGGTTCAAAACGATTTTGGGTTAAAGATGGGGTAAGCAAAATACAAAACCAATAATGAAGTTTCAAATAAAATGATGGTATTTAGCCGTACTTATCGGATCAATATTAGTTCTGTTGCTCAGCGCATCTAAAAAGTAAGAATTTTGTATAATTGAAATGAAAAAACCCCGACATCCTGTCGAGGTTCCTTCGTATTCAGCTTTATGTAGCTAACTCCTGTCAACTACCGCTTCCTGCGTTCTTATTCTTCTTCAATGAGACATCCTGTCTCTCTATGATTCATATATTATGAAATAATACTAAAGCTGAATATCCGCAAATTACCGCAATTTTTGTACGTTTTAACTTACAGATCAACTTACTTAAATACGATGTCGACTAGTTTCTGGGCGATAGGAGCACAAATCAATACACTTGGAAAAGCTAATATCCAAGCTGATACCCACAATGAAACGAATTGATGATTTAGTCCTACTACTTTAAAAGTTGATATACCTGAAACGATAAAAGACATCATTCCCGATAAAATTAAGAGGAATAAAAGTTTCTGTACTTTCATGGTTTTATATTCCTTGATAAGCACTTAAGGTCAATGCAAAATTTTCTCCAAATTGTTGAGCAGTTTTAATATCCCCTTCATCAAACCTATCGGCATTACTGCCATGTTCGGCCTGAGCCATTAAGCCTGACCACGAACCGAGGCGATTGGCTGCTTGAGTATAAGGAATACCTTGGTGTTGCTCGGGCAGAATCGGGTTGCCGACCCATAACATGCCGTGTTGCATACAAAAGGTAAAAATGGAAATTAGTGTCGATTGTTTATCACCAGCGGGAAGAGAGGAAACGGTAAATCCAGCTGCTAGCTTTCCCTTAAAGTTCTGCTTTTTCCATAATGGACCCGTTGCATCCATGAGTTGTTTTAACTTGGAAGATACCCCCCCTAAATACGTAGGAGAGCCCCAAATTAAACCATCATATTGGATAAGAGTCTCTGGGTTCTCGATAAGATCTTCGGCATTGAGTAAATCTACTTCAATATCTTGATGGCTCAAAATACCAGTTTGAATTTGCTGAGCGATAAATTGGGTATGCCCTTGGCGACTATAGTAAATAATGGCAACAGTTTTCATGGATAGTTTCCTTTTTATCTAAATTTGAAATAGTTTTGCAGTGAGATATAAACCACAGCCAAAAACGCTATGGTTCAGTAAACTTTTTAGACAGTTCAGAAAAGGATGCAGGGTTTTTGACGAAGCAAAACCACTACCCATGGCTGGTTGCATAATAAAAAAGGGAATGAGAACAGTGACTACACCAAATAGTAGTGCTGAGTAAAACTGAGGATGAATGAGCCAATCTGAGCCGACAATGAGAAGAAAGCTCACTGCAAAGATCAACCCAACACTATAATGAGCAATCCAGCCCAATAAATATTCACCCTTAATTTGAGGACTTTGAGCTATAGACTGATGGATGACTTTCCCTTTAAATATCCAACTAACCCAGCGTCCGAGAAAAGCGAAATTTAATGTCGGAATTTTAAATATCTTTAATATTAACAGCCAGATATCCATAATAATTGTTGCGCCAATACCAAGGCATAAAGCCTGAAAGAACGTTGTGGAGAGATTCATTTTGAAACCTTGCTTTTATACGTATGAAACGTGATAAATTTATTGTGCAAGTTCAAGTTCACTTGAAGTCAAGAGGATGTTATGGATATTGGTGAAGTTTCTAAGAAGGCAAAAGTCACAACCGCTACGCTACGTTTTTATGAAGAGAAAGGATTAATTAAGTCGATAGGGCGGCAAGGTTTGCGTCGGCAGTATGGGAAACAAGTGCTTGATCAATTAGCACTCATTGCTTTAGGTCGTGCCGCAGGTTTTTCTTTAAATGAAATCGCAACAATGTTTGGACAAGATGGTAAGCCTGATCTTGATCGGCAAAAACTAAAAGATAAAGCTGAACAACTAGAGCAAATGGCAAAGCGATTACATTTTATTAGTCAAGGATTACAACATGCTGCTGTGTGTCCTGCTGAAAATCATATGGAATGCCCAACTTTTCAGAACTTTTTGAAAGCAGCAATTGCTGGAGAATATCAGCCAACGAAACTTTAATTCTTTTTGATGAAGTCATTTAGTTTGTGTCTGTATTGAACAGTTGGGTTTGTCATATTTTCGCCATAAAGATTTCATCTTTTTGAAGTAAAAACTTCATATAAGCTTGATTAAATTTGCTTAATTTTTTACCAACTGTATAAAATCATGAGCAAAAAAACTTTAGTCGCATTATTATGCTGTGCCAGTTTAGGATTGACGGCATGTAATGATAATAATGATCAAGATCAAACATCACCTACTGAAAACGTTACCGAACCAACTTTAATTTCTTTTGCCAAATTGCCTGTAGAAACCTATGCTGCTGGCCCAGACTCTGGTGCATATGTAAAAGGTGCAAATGGAATTTATCCTCCATTTAAAGGCCAGCCTGTACAAGGTTTTTCTGCTGCATTAAAAAATGAAGATGGCAGCTATATGGCAATGGCCGATAATGGCTTTGGTACCCAAGATAATTCAGCAGACTTTTTACTTCGTATTTATAAATTAAAACCTGATTTCAAAACTAAAACCAAAGGTACAGGGCAAGTTACCGTACAAAGCTTTATTCAATTGCGTGATCCAAAAAAGTTAATTCCTTTTAATATCGTGAACGGTAATACGCCTGAGCGTTTATTAACGGGTGCTGATTTTGACCCAGAGTCAATGCAACGTACTAGCGATGGAACTTATTGGATTGGGGATGAGTTTGGCCCTTATTTACTTCATTTTTCAGCGGATGGTGTGTTGTTAGATGCACCGATTGCTTTACCAAATCCATTAAATCCGACTCAAGAGTTACGTTCACCACAAAATCAGTTTAATAAAGCACAAATTAATTTTGTGGAGCCTCTGGTTCAGCAAAGTGGTGGTTTTGAAGGAATGGCGATTTCGCCAGATGGGCAGTATCTTTACCCGCTTATAGAAAAGCCAATTAAATCAATTCGGGAAACGGAAAGACAGTTGCTGATCTCTCAATTCGACATTAAGAAAAAAGCGTATACAGGAAAATATTATTGGTTCCAGTTAGACAGTAAAGCTACCAATATTGGTGACTTCCAACTCTTTAATGATAAAGAAGGCATTATTATTGAGCGTGATGCGACTCAGAATAATTTAGGCAGCTATAAAAAATTAATTCGTATTAAATTGAATGAGTCAGGTCAGCTAGTAAGCCGTGAAGATTTAGTCGATTTAATTAAAATTGCTAACCCGAATATGTTGTATGGTACAGCAAGAGCAGGGGATATTGGTACGGGACAAGTTTTTGCCTTCCCGTTTGAAACCATTGAAGATGTGATTATTGAAAATGGTACAACGCTCACGGTACTAAATGACAATAACTTCCCTGGTTCAACAGGACGCAACGCAAAACTGGCTGATGATAACGAAATTATTCAAATTCGTTTACCAAAAGCTTTGTTCTAATGCTTATAAATAAATTGTGTTAAGACTATGGCGGATTTTATTCCGCCGTATTTATTCCGAGAATAAAATATTGGATAAACTTTGATCAAATTAATTTCTATATTATTGTTTTCGTATGTTTTATAAACAAGGAAAATGAATAGAATTCATGTTAAAATGATCGGCTTTCATCTTTAGATGTCTCTCCTTCATCTGCTAGCCGAGATTCGCAAGCCATGTCTACCGCTTATACCATGCAAACTGCGCCAAAAGCGCTGTTTGATTACGACAAATATTGGGCGTCGTGTTTTGAACCAGCGCCATTTTTGCCGATGTCACGAGAAGAAATGGACCAACTCGGCTGGGATGCGTGTGACTTTATTTTAGTCTGTGGCGATGCTTATATTGATCATCCGTCATTTGTATCGGGTGTGATTGGGCGTGTACTTGAAGCACAAGGTTTCCGTGTCGGAATTATTGCGCAGCCAGACTGGACCAATGTTGAAAGCTTCCGAGTTTTAGGTAAGCCAACAATTGCTTGGGGTGTAACCGCAGGAAATATGGATTCGATGATTAACCGTTATACGGCAGATCGTAAAATCCGTTCGGATGATGCATATTCTCCAAACAATGAGCCAAATAAACGTCCTGACCGCGCAGCAACAGTTTATTGCCAACGTTGTCGAGAAGCATTCCCTGATGTACCTGTGTTACTGGGTGGTATTGAAGGCAGTTTACGCCGTATCGCACACTACGATTATTGGTCAGATAAAGTCCGTCGTTCGATTTTGATGGACTCAAAAGCTGATTTGCTTATGTATGGTAATGGTGAGCGTGCCATTATTGATGTGATGCATCGTTTGGCTAAAGGAGAAAAAATCTACGAGATTACAGATGTTCGTGGTACGGCATTTATTATTAATAAACATAACAAAGCATCAAAAGCAAAGTTTGTTGAAGTTGCGAGTAATGATGTAGATACGGTTGGGCGTGTTGACCCAATTATTAACCCATATGTCATGACAGAAGATATTGATGGCTGTGAGGTTGAAAAAGAAAAGGGTAATTCTTTAGCTCAGTATCAAAATTTCCAAAAAGAGATTGTTGCAAATCCGATTGTGCGTGAAGGCGACAAACTCGATGACGACACTCAAATCGTTCAATTAAAGCCAGCACCATCAAAAGCAATTAAACACAAATTACCACCACGAGAGTTGGCGGTTATTCGCTTACCTTCTTTTGAAGAAGTGGCGAATGACCAAGTGCTTTATGCACATGCAAACCGTATTTTGCACCTTGAAACCAACCCTGGTAATGCCCGTGCGTTGGTGCAACGCCATGGTGAGCGTGATGTGTGGATTAACCCACCTCCAATTCCTCTGACTACTGAGGAAATGGACTATGTGTTTGATTTACCATATGCACGTTTGCCACATCCTACTTATGGTGATGCGCGTTTTCCTGCATTTGATATGATCAAATTCTCGGTCAACATTATGCGTGGCTGTTTTGGTGGCTGTACATTCTGTTCAATCACGGAACATGAAGGTCGTATTATTCAAAACCGTTCGGAAGACTCAATTTTACGTGAGATTGAAAAAATCCGTGATACTGCACCAAACTTCACAGGTATTATTTCTGACTTAGGTGGCCCAACGGCAAACATGTACCGTTTGCACTGTAAAGACCCAGAAATTGAGAAGAACTGTCGTAAACCTTCTTGTGTATATCCAGGGGTTTGTCAAAACTTACATACCGATCATGCACCTTTAGTACAGCTTTACCGTAAAGCACGTGCCATTAAAGGCGTGAAGAAGATTCTGATTGGTTCAGGTTTACGTTATGACCTTGCTGTACTCAACCCTGAATATGTCAAAGAACTGGTACAACACCACGTTGGTGGTTATTTAAAAATTGCGCCTGAACATACTGAGCAAGGCCCGTTATCTAAGATGATGAAACCGGGTATTGGTACGTATGATCGTTTCAAACAAATGTTTGATCGTTTCAGTAAAGAAGCAGGAAAAGAGCAATATCTAATTCCTTACTTTATTGCTGCGCATCCGGGTACTTCAGATTATGACATGATGCATCTTGCAATTTGGTTGAAAAAGAATGGTTTCCGTGCCGATCAGGTACAAACTTTCTATCCATCACCAATGGCAACTGCAACAACCATGTATTATTCGGGCAAAAACCCGCTTGCTAAAGTCGCTCGTTATACTGAAAAGGTTGATATTGTAAAAGGTGAGAAACGCCGTCGTCTGCATAAAGCATTCTTACGTTACCATGATCCAAATAACTGGCCATTACTTCGTGAAGCTTTAAAAGAAATGGGCCGTGCCGATTTAATTGGTAATTCGAAGCAGCATTTAATTCCGACTTATCAGCCAAAAGGGACTGAAGGGGAATATAAATCTGCCCGTAAGAAAAACTCGTCTACGGCAGGGGATTCGGTTAAACGAAACCAGCAAACCAATAATCATTCAAATCAGAAGCGTCCACAGAAAGGTCAGGTATTAACGCAACATACAGGTTTACCTCCTCGTGAAACAGGTGAGAAGAGACCGTTTGGTAGTAAAAGTAAATCAAAGTCAAAAGCACGTGGATAATGATAAAAAAGGCTCTTAAACAGAGCCTTTTTTGTTTTTTACGAGGTTATTTAAATCGTATAGTGAGATTTTTTCAAATTTTTAGCCTAAAAAATGTAATGAAAAATGATAAATGCTAAAAATCTGACGAGCTGCACTTGATTGTTATTGATTCTATGATTATAAATAATGTGAGGGTGGCTAAATTTAAGCCAAGCTTGATAACTACAAGTGAAATTACTAAGTGAACCTTTTAAAAAAACGGCTGTGTCGTTATCAATTAAAACAAAGTGTGATCTAGCAAAATCATTATAAAAAACTTAAAGGATTAGGCCCATGTATTATTTAATCACGATCTTATTACTCTTTTTGACTGTCGTTATGGCGGTAAAAAGTCTCTCCAGAAAGCATCAACAAGACAGTGCTTTAAAGCGCCGCGCCGTATTAAGTAGTCATGAACAAATGACGCTTACTCGTTTACAAACAGTATTGCCTAAATTTACCGTATTAGCCCATGTTTCATTTGATGCTTTACTAACAACTAAATATGCTCACACACGTCGCAAATATCAAAATATGACGGCTGATTTTGTTGTACTTGATCAAAATTACCAAGTTTTTGTAGTGGTTATGCTTGAGGAAAATGGTTTACGCCGAGCACATCAGCAATATGAGCGCCGTTTATTACAACTTGCAGGTTATCGTGTGCTTCGCTACGGTAGTGTGCCTGATTATCATGATTTAAGAAGAGATTTATTAACCCCTGAATCAGAGATGGCAACTTTACCTGTCACGCCGCAGTTAGAAAGAATCTCAAATGCTTTTGTGAAGTCTTAGAATTTATAAATAGAGGTTATAGCAATTTAATTTTAGGACTCATTAAAGAAGATTTGAATAAAATGCCGAAATTAAAACTTCTAGAAACATAAAAAACTGAGCATTATCTTGATCAATATTGCTCAGTTTTTTATTGCTTAAAATTAATAAGAATTAAGGAAGTACTGCAACTACTGTCATTTCTACAAGTACATCAGGTGCATAAAGTTTAGATTCGACACAAGTACGAGCAGGTGGATGCTCTTTGCTAATCCATGCATCCCATACAGCATTCATGGCTGCATAGTCTGTTTCAATATCTTTTAGAAAAATCATGACAGAAAGAATATGACTTTTGTCGGTTCCTGCTTCAGCAAGTAAGCGATCAATATTGTCTAAAGTTTGTTGAGTCTGCGCCGTAATGTCTACGCTGGTATCATCAGCGAGTTGTCCTGCTAAATGGACTAAATTACCCGAAATCGCCACTTCACAATATCTTGAAGTCACGTGTAAGCGTTTTACCGTCATAAAAATGCTCTAAAGTGTCTTTATTGAATAGTTTGATTTTATGAAGAGTTACTAGGCAGGCGCAAGCAAGTGCAAAGGAATTTCGGTAGATTATTGTTGTGATTTATAAGAATGGGTAGAGTCCCATGTACTTTAAGTGCCCTGTAATATTCGGATTTGGTCGTCACGCCAATCACAGGACGATATGCCGAAAGTAAGGTTGCTTTGGCACGTTGCAAATACATGGGTAATGAATATGCGTTGATTAGATTACTTCAAATTTTGATCAAAAGGGAACTGTTTTTGTTTAAAACTTGCTCATTTGGATAAAAAAACAACACTTACCATAAGGACAACTGAAAGTCGTCAGCTTTGGTCTGCAATTGATAAACGCCAATACCAATCAGCCGAAATTGGAAGTTTTCGGGAATATGCATCTCATTTAAAAGTAAGAATAAAACTTGAATCAGGTCTTGTTGAGAATGAATTGGGTTTTTAAAACTTTTACTGTGTTGGAGTGTCTGGAAATTCTTAAGTTTGAGCTTAATATTTACACCACGAGCATTAAGTTGCTTTTTCTCTAAGCTTTGCCAGACTTTTTCGGCTAAGCCATGCCAGTAGGGTTGGCACTGTGCTAGGGTAAAGTCACTATCAAATGTAGTTTCTTTTGAAATTTGCTGACGAGCACGTTCAGCTTGAACAGGCCGATTATCAATACCTTGAGCATATAAATGAAGTTGTTGCCCATATTTACCAAAGTGGTGAACTAAAACAGCTTCTTCAATTTTTTGTAAGTCACCCAGCGTATGTAACTCAAGCTGTTGGAGTTTTTCTTGGGTAACTTTACCGACACCCGGAATTTTTTTTAAGGGCAAGTCTTGAATGAAACTGGCCACCTGAGAGGGCTTTATCACAAACAGACCATTCGGTTTATTCCAGTCAGATGCGACTTTTGCCAAGAATTTATTGGGTGCTACACCAGCCGAGGCAGTCAGTCCTGTTAGCCTAAAAATATCTTCCCGAATATGCATAGCCACTTCGGTTGCACTTGCGATTTGTTTTAAATTTTCAGTGACATCAAGGTATGCTTCATCAAGTGATAAAGGTTCAATAAGAGTGGTGTATTGTTGAAAAATACTATGAATTTGAGCCGAGATGGTACGATATTTTTCAAAATTAGGCTCAATAATAACAACTTGAGGGCATAGTTTTCTTGCTTGGCTCATGGACATGGCAGAGCGTAAGCCAAACTCACGGGCAGGGTAAGAAGCTGCCGCAATTACAGCACGCGGATGATGCGAAGAAATAACGACGGGAAGATGCTTTAGATCAGGACGCTCTCGCAATTCGACCGATGCATAAAAGGCATCCATATCGATATGAATGATTTTGCGCATATTATTGTGCTTTCACGATGCCTTGCTGCTGTAAAAATTGATGCCATTCTTTGACTGAACCCTCATAAACATTTAAGTCTACAGGCTTTGTCATGCCTTCAATTTTACCTTGATTACTATGCTGCCAAAAGAGCCATTTTCGCTTGTCTTTCAGCTCAGGTTTTCCTTCGTAATCTCTGACCCAAAGTGGTGTATTAGGGAAACTCCCTATTAACACAATGTGGTAAAAAGTTTTGGAAATATAAAAGATAGGCTGTTTGCCATAATGCTGTTTTAGGCGGTCATGCATGATGCCTATTTCTTTAAGTAATTGTTCTTTGGTGTGCGCATTAATACAGTTGCCGTCATATTCCAGATCGATAACAGGAGGAAGGGCATCAGGTTTGTTGGGTACGGTTGCAATAAAATTTTCAGCTTGTGTTTTGCCATCACGGCATAAACGGTAAAAATGATAAGCCCCAACATAAAAGCCATGTTCGCGTGCTTTTAACCAGTTTTCTTGAAATTTTGGATCTTTATAATCACCGCCTTCCGTTGCTTTTAAATAGACGAATTGGAATTTTTTGGGTGATATTTTTTTCCAGTTAATATTTTCTTGATGATGAGAAACATCAAAGCCTTGAACCGGATAATCTTGAGCAATTGCTTTTTGTTGGTAGAACAGACCGAAGTAAGTGAGAACCCCCATAACACAAGCTAAAACAATCCCAATGAGGGTGTTGTAGCGTGGTGCAGAAAAGGTTTTTGCCAGCTTGGTCATGCAAAACTCAGTATCAATATGAAGCTCACATCATAGCGTGATTCGTGAATGAGAAACCATGTTAAAAATGCAACTGCTTACACAGGCGTATTTTTTGGAATTTGCCAAAAGATAAGCGCAGTAATGACATTAATACAGCCTAAACAAATAAGGGTGACATGGAAGGCGGTAGTCACATGTGCTGTACCATAGTAATCGGTAAATACATTAATGAGGGTACCTGCTAGTGCAACACCAATACTCATTGAAAGCATCATAATCATTGATAGGAAACTATTCCCACTACTTGCATCTTGTTGAGGCAAATCTTTCAAGGTAAGTGTATTCATGCCCACAAATTGTAATGAGTTCAATGTACCAAATAAGAAAAAGTGTAGGGCTCTAAACCCAGTAGGAGTATCGACCGTCATAATCGCAAAAGATGCAATACATAGACCGACTAATGTGGTGTTAATTAACAAAAAGCGGCGATAACCCATTTTCTGAATAATGGATCTAACAATCGGCTTAGAAAAAAGCGATCCTAAGACTAATGGAATCATCATTAAACCCGCAATGAATGGCTCAAAACCAAATGCCACTTGCAACATAAGCGGTAAAACAAAAGGCAAGGCATTGCCACCAAAACGGGCAAAGAAATTACCTAAAATACCAATTGCAAATATTTTATTTTTAAACAATCGGCTGCGGAATAATGCATTTTGATGGGTATGTGAATGATAGGCGTACCAAAGCGTTGCGATTACACCAACGACTAACAGTGAAATACTGAACCATTTTGAATATTCACGTGAGGCAAGATGTTCAATACCCAATGACCAGCCAATCATTGCAACAACCAAAAGTACAAACCCAATAAGGTCAAAGGTTTTAACGGTAGGCTCTTTTACATTTGGCATGACCTTCAATGTCATTAATATACCTAATATACCCATTGGAATATTAATAAGAAAAATCCAGTGCCATGTTGCCACTTCAACGAGCCAGCCACCTAGAGTTGGACCCGCTAAAGGACCAAGTAAACCTGCCAGACTCATAAGGCTCATGGCTGCTAAAAACTGAGTTCGGGGAATAATTTTTAAAAGTGATAAACGACCAACGGGGAGCAATAACGCGCCCCCCACACCCTGAATGACACGGAAAAATAAAAGCTCATTAAGGCTTTGAGAAAGACCACAACCTAAAGATGCAAGCGTAAAAATAACAATTGCTGATAAAAACGTATTTCTAACACCAAAGCGGTCGGCTAGCCATCCACTTAAAGGAATACAGGCCGCTACAGATAAAACATAAGCCACCACCACGCTATGCATACGTAATGGATCTTCATTTAAATGCTGTGCCATTGCAGGAATAGCAGTATTTACAATGGTGGTATCCAATGCCTGCATAAAAAAGCCAATGGAAACTAAAAGAACCAATAGGCGATATTCAGGTTGCAAAGCTTGATGAGTCGGCGTGGCATTCATAACATTTGAAAATTAACGTTTTCGCTTAGTGTAAAACAAATTGAAAGTAAAAAGAGTAAGGCAATGTTGAGTACCCCTTTACTAAATCTAATTGCTTTTGAAGGCAACGTTGAAAATAGTTAAAACAAAAAAAGCGGAAGAACCGCTTTTTTGTTGAGGTAGAGAGTTTACACAACAAATCTCTTTGGCATTTTTAAGTTTCGAATGACGTTATAAATTTGGTCGATTTCTTCACATACAATTAATTTAGCTCGGTGCTGAAGAGGGAGGAAACCTTCTTGGACTGCATGGTCTAACTGAGCAATTAATGCATTATAAAAACCATTTACGTTATATAAAATCATGGGTTTTTGGTGCTGATTGAGTTGACCCCAAGTCGCAATTTCCAAAATTTCTTCGAATGTTCCTAAACCGCCAGGTAGCGCGATAAACGCACTCGCACGCTCTGCCATCATGGCTTTACGCTCATGCATGGTTTCGACCACATGTAATTCGGTTAGTCCTGCATGTGCGACTTCATAATCAAGCATAAATTCAGGAATGACTCCTACAGCTTCTCCACCATGTGCAAGTACACTTTCAGCGACTTGGCCCATTAAACCAATGCTGGCACCGCCGTAGACCAGACCAAAACCTTGTTCAGCAATTCCGCTGGCTAATTCAATTGCCTTTTCGCGATAAATCGGGTTATTTCCTGCTCGTGAGCCACAATATAATGCAATAAGAGGTTGTGTTGTTTTTACAGCTGTTATTGGTGAATCATTTACTGCCATTGTTAATACGCTATTCATTGTTTTATTTTCACCTTATCACGTTCATATTTCTTGTCTACACTAAGCAAAAAATATGACAACTTTATAAGCAGTTTTATAGGAAAGATTCATGTTTTGTATGGGTTTGGTGAATACATATAATGTTCAAATAAAAATGATGAATTTATGTTAAATCTTGCCTATACTGAAAATTCGTTTAACAACATATGAACAAATATGGGTAGTGGTTGTAGTCGCTCCGTTTTAATTTCTTGTCCTAAAAAAACATTATTCCCCCTTTGTCTAGGCACGCCTGTTGCGTTGTCCAATAAAGATAAAATCCACCCAGCACAGGAGCAGGATCAATGATCTTTGAATGGATGTCTGATCCGTCTGCTTGGGTAGGCTTAGCGACATTAATTGTTCTTGAAATCGTACTAGGGATCGATAACCTCGTCTTTATTGCCATTTTGGCTGAAAAGTTGCCACCAGAACAACGTACTAAGGCACGTATAGTGGGTTTAATACTCGCTTTGGGAATGCGTCTTATCCTCTTAGCTTCAATTGCTTGGGTCGTGACACTCACCCAACCACTTTTCCATATTCTTAACCATCCATTCTCTGGCCGTGACTTGATTTTATTGTTCGGTGGTGTGTTCTTATTATTTAAAGGCACCATGGAATTACATGAGCGGATGGAAGGTAAACAGCTTCATAAAGAAGATAATCCAGTCCATGCTGCGTTCTGGATGGTTATCGTTCAGATTGTAGTGCTTGATGCCGTATTCTCATTAGACAGCGTAATTACTGCTGTGGGTATGGTGAAAGAGCTGTCAATCATGATGGTTGCTGTTGTGATTGCTGTGGGTATCATGTTGTGGGCTTCAAGACCACTCATGGACTTTGTAAATAAGCACCCAACAGTCGTTATTCTGTGTCTTGGCTTCTTAATGATGATTGGTTTCTCGTTGGTGGTGGAAGGTTTTGGTTTCCATATTCCGAAGGGTTACTTATATGCTGCGATTGGTTTCTCGATTTTAGTCGAAATGATCAACCAAACCATGCGCCGCAATCAAGAAAAGCTAGTGACTACTACAGATTTACGTTATCGCACAGCTTCTGCGGTTTTACGTATGTTAGGCAGTAAAAATAGCGGTTCTACTTCAGATGCTCAAACGGCTGATAAAGAAGATGTATTGGCTACTCAAGCTTTTGCCGATGAAGTCTTTGATGAAGAAAATGGTGCTTACCACAGTGTACTTGTACAAGGCGTACTTGGCTTATCTGAACGTCCAGTAAAGTCTGTAATGACTCCACGACCTGAGCTGGAATGGATTGACTTAGACGATGAACCGGAAGTTTTAAAAGAACGTTTAATGTCGATGACACATTCGCGTTTAATCGTTGCTCGTGGTGAACTTGATAATATTGAAGGGATCGCGCTTACACATAAAGTTTTAAATGGCTTCATTGAAACAGGCGTGGTTGATTTTCAAAAGTACTTACGTGAGCCAGTCATTGTGCATGAAAATGCACAAGTGCTTATGGTAATGGAACAATTACGTCAGGCCCCTTTGCAAATGGCGATTGTTCTAAATGAATATGGTTCAATTGAAGGTATTGCGACACCAATTGATATTTTAGAAGCAATTGCTGGTGAGTTCCCTGATGAAGACGAACTAGATGCAGCAGCTGAAAGCTTAGAAGATGGTTCTTTAATACTTGAAGGTTCAACCGATATTCGCCATGTATCGCTTTTATTAGGTCGTGACCTCGTTGATGAAAGTGAACAATATTCTACTTTATCTGGTTATTTGTTATTCCATTTAGGTCGTTTACCTGAAAATGGTGAAACTGTTGAAGCAGATGGTTATCGCTTTGAAGTTGTAACTATGGAAGGCCATAAAATCGAGAAAGTTCATATTGTTTCTATCGAACAAGATGAATCGAAAGATTAAATTGCGTGTCAGATTTAGAAACATCATAAAATAGCTCAACTTTGAGCTATTTTTTATTTGAGAAACACAGAATGACTCAACACACTTGTCCATGTGGAAAGGGCAGTTATGCAGAATGTTGTGAGCCTTTACATTTAGGCACAGCAAAAGCACTCACCGCAGAGCAGCTTATGCGTTCCCGTTATAGTGCTTTTGCATTACAGCAAATCGATTATATTGTTCAAACCACGGCTTTAGGTCAACAAGCTGCTCTTGATAAAGAGGCGATTGCAGATTGGAGTAAACAAAATCAATGGCTCGGTTTGGAAGTCATCCAAGCCAAAGAAAAGTTGGATAAGACCCATGCACAGGTGGAGTTTAAGGCTCATTATCACGATGGAAAAAGTGCTCAAATCCATCATGAAGTTTCACATTTTGTATATCACCAGCAGCATTGGTTTTTCCTTGATCCAACGGTCGATATGCAGGTCACCATGAAACAACCGTGCATATGCGGTTCAGGAAAAAAATTTAAGCAATGCTGTGCACAATTCCTATAACTTTATCTTAAAATACGCCCACCGTTTGGCCTGAAGGAAAGGGCAATGTTACTCACCGTTATTTATATTATTGCGATTACTGCTGAAGCCATGACAGGAGCATTGTCTGCTGGGCGACGGAGTATGGACTGGTTCGGTGTCGTACTGATTGCCTGTGTAACGGCCTTGGGTGGTGGTTCTGTACGTGATGTACTACTTGGGCACTATCCTTTAACGTGGGTAAAGCATCCTGAATACTTAGTTTTAACGTGTTGTGCTGCCTTTGTTACCATCATTATTGCCAAGTGGATGCGCCATTTACATAACATTTTCTTGGTACTCGATGCTTTAGGTTTGATTGGGTTTACCATTATTGGTTGCCAGATTGCCTTACAAATGGGGCATGGTTTTGTCGTATCGGCTGTAGCAGGTGTTTTGACTGGAGTTTCGGGTGGTATTTTACGTGACATCTTATGTAACGACGTACCGTTTGTTTTCCGCCGTGAGCTTTATGCAAGTATTTCTTTTGTTGCAGTCATTTGCTATTGGGTTTGTCTGGACTTAGGTTTGAGTTTAGAACTTACCGTTATTTCAACCTTGGTATTTGGTTTTACGCTCCGTTTAATTGCCATTTATTTTGGTTTGGAAATGCCTAAATTTATTTATAAAGATGATGATGCAGAGTCAGCTTCTTCAACCGATGAACATTAATCATGCAGAATTTCATGTGGGCATGATATAACAATTCTATATATGGTCTTGTCCACTTATTCTTTCCAGTAGAGTTACTCCTATGGATCTGGTTTCACGTATACAAAATCTTCCAATTGGCAAATTTCACTACACACTTTTATGGGTAGTGGGTTTAGGCTGGATGTTTGATGCGATGGATACCGGCATTATCGCTTTTATTATGACAACCCTTGTTAAAGACTGGTCATTAACACCAGCTGAAAGCGGTTGGATTGTCAGTATTGGCTTTGTAGGCATGGCTATTGGTGCAGTTTGTTCTGGTGCTTTGGCAGATCGTTTTGGCCGGAAAACTGTATTTGCGATCACGATGGCAATCTATAGTATTGCTACAGCTTTATGTGCTTTCGCTCCGGATCTAAAGTGGCTATTAATTTTTCGGTTTATTGTTGGGCTAGGACTCGGTGGTCAGTTACCTGTAGCAGTCACACTGGTGAGTGAATATGTTCCTGCTCATGTTCGTGGACGGTTTATTGTTCTGCTTGAAAGCTTTTGGGGATTAGGCTGGTTAGTCGCAGCACTCATTTCTTATTTTATTATTCCTAAATTTGGCTGGCATATTGCCTTTCTTATGGGTGGCCTACCACTTATTTATATTTTAGTCATTTGGAAAAAAGTCCCTGAGTCGATACCGTATTTGATTAACCGTGGTCGTATTGAAGAAGCACATGCACTGGTACAAAAACTAGAAGCCGAAGCATGCGTTCAAATTGTGCATCATATCGAAGTCGTGCCTGTGGCGATGCGACAAAAAGTTTCATTTAAACAGCTCTGGAGTGGTCAATTTGCTCGTAGAAGTTTAATGCTCTGGCTGATCTGGTTTGGAATTGTGTATTCCTATTACGGTATTTTCACATGGTTGCCGAGTTTATTGGTGAAACAAGGCTACGATATCGTTAAATCATTTGAATATGTATTGCTTATGATTTTGGCACAGCTACCGGGCTACTTGGCGGCGGCTTGGTTTGTTGAACGTTTAGGTCGAAAAATTACACTCGCGGCATTTATCGGTTTTTGTGCTTTGTCGGCATATTTCTTTGGACAAGCCGACAGCGTAAATAGCATTATGTTTTGGGGCTGTCTCATGTCATTCTTTAATTTGGGTGCATGGGGCGTGTTATATACTTATACACCTGAACAATATCCAGCCAATATTCGGGCGTTTGGTTCGGGCTGGGCATCGGCAATGGGGCGTATTGGTGGAATTGTCGCGCCAATGGTTGTGACCCATATGATGGTTGCCAAAAACGGCTTTAATCACGTTTTTATGATGTTTACTGTTGTTTTACTTGCTGTGGCCTTAGTAATTTTGATATTAGGTGAAGAGACTCAAGGTAAAAGACTAGAGTCGATTGGGCTATAGTTTCTGCCTAACTTTATAGCAAGTAATTAAAAATATAGAGAGATAAGACATAATTTGACGCTCAGGTGACAGAGTCCCTCTTGTGTCTGTAACATAGCCCACTTAGCATAATACACACTTAAAATAACGACTGATTTGGAAGATAAGCTGACTATGACCAGCCTTGCGCATCATGCGACAGAAAACCGCTCTGTAGCCGAATTTACTGAACAGGCTTACTTGAATTATGCCATGTACGTCATTATGGATCGTGCATTGCCGCATATCAGTGATGGCTTAAAGCCTGTACAGCGCCGTATTGTCTATGCCATGAGCGAGCTAGGCTTAAAAAATAGTGGCAAGCCAAAAAAATCAGCGCGTACAGTGGGTGATGTACTTGGTAAATACCACCCACATGGCGACTCGGCATGTTACGAGGCCATGGTACTCATGGCTCAGCCTTTTAGTTATCGCTATCCTTTAATTGAAGGTCAAGGTAACTGGGGTTCACCCGATGACCCTAAGTCATTTGCTGCGATGCGTTATACCGAAGCCAAACTTTCGGCTTATAGTGAGTTGTTGCTGAGTGAATTAGGTCAGGGTACCAGTGAATGGCAAGATAACTTTGATGGTTCTTTAAAAGAACCGATTACCTTACCTGCACGTGTACCGAATATTCTTTTGAATGGTACAACGGGTATCGCTGTGGGTATGGCGACCGATATTCCTCCGCATAATTTACGTGAAGTTGTGAAGGGGACAATTGCTTTAATCCGTAACCCGCAAACTTCAGACGAAAAATTAGCTGAATATATTCCGGCGCCAGACTTACCAACCAAAGCTGAAATTATTACCCCGCCAGAAGAGCTACTTAAAATCCAGACGACTGGTCGTGGTAGTTACCGCATGCGAGCGGTTTATACTGTTGAAAAGCATGAAATCGTAATCACTGAGCTACCATATCAAGTCTCTGGTTCTAAAGTGATTACCCAAATTGCTGACCAGATGCAGGCGAAAAAGCTGCCTTTGGTGGTGGATATACGTGATGAGTCAGATCATGAAAACCCAACACGACTCGTGATTGTATTGCGCTCTAACCGTATTGATGCAGAAGCGGTGATGAGCCACTTATTTGCGACCACCGATTTAGAGTCAAGCTATCGTGTCAATTTGAACATGATTGGCGAAGATGGTCGCCCGCAGGTGAAATCAATTCGCCGTATTTTGCTTGAATGGATTGAGATCCGTAAAAACACGGTCACTCGTCGTTTGCAGTATCATTTAAACCGTATTGAAAAGCGCCTACATATTTTGGCAGGTCTTTTAATTGCTTATCTCGATATTGATACTGTTATTCGCATTATTCGTGAAGAAGATCAGCCTAAGCCAGTATTGATGGAACACTTCAATATTGATGAGATACAGGCTGAGGCGATTTTAGAACTTAAATTACGTCACTTGGCAAAGCTTGAAGAGATGGAAATCCGTCATGAACAAGATGAGCTTTCTGCGAAAGCTGCCATTATTCGTGAACAGTTGGAAAATCCTGAATCTTTAAAAAATCTGATTATTAGTGAATTAAAAGAAGATGCGAAAAAGTTTGGTGACGAACGCCGTTCTCCAATTGTTGCACGTGCTGAAGCGATTCAAATTAAAGAACAAGATCTAATGCCAGCTGAAACGGTAACCGTTGTGTTGTCTGAAGCGGGTTGGGTTCGTGCGGCAAAAGGTGCAGATGTTGATGCTGAAAACCTGAATTACCGTGCAGGGGACCAATATTTAAGCCATGCTGTAGGTAAAACCAACCAACGAGTTTACTTCCTTGATGAAACAGGGCGTAGTTATGCCTTACCAATTAGCAGTTTACCGTCGGCTAGAGGTTTAGGCGATCCATTAAGTTCGAAACTGTCACCAGCAAGTGGTGTAGCGTTTATTCAGGCTTATTTAGATGATGAAGAATCTGAACTGATTGCTGCAAGTTCATCGGGTTATGGTTTTAAAACTCAAGTCAAACAGTTAGATACCAATGCTAAAGCTGGTAAGACATTCTTAACGGTATCCGATAAGGCAAAAGCATTACCGCTCATCTCTGCCCAAAACATGACGCATTTGGCTGTGCTGAGCTCGGCAGGGCGTTTGTTAATTTTAGATTTGGCAGAACTACCAAATTTAAATAAAGGTAAAGGTAATAAGTTGATACAACTTGAAGCCAAAGAGCAGATTTTATCCATGACAACCCTGAACTTAGATGAAATAATTCAGGTGGTTGCAGGTCAACAACATCTAAAATTAAAAGGTGATGATCTACAAAAATACATGGGTAAACGTGCTTCGAAAGGTCAGCTCTTACCACGTGGATATCAAAAAGCAAATAAACTGTTGATTCAGAGATAAAGCTAGCGTCTGGCAACATAAATACGCTATATATGGCAACAAGTTCAAGCAATGAACTGAACTTGTTGGTATGGAATAATGATTAAAAGGGCAGCAATTTGGAGTACATAATTTGTACTCCATGCAAAAAATTTGGCAGGGTCAAATTGTCAAAACTTCTGTCTCATAATCTTGTTCGAAAGTGTCATGAATGTGCCAATAAGTTTTAAATATGTTCTGGCACCAAGAAGCTAAAGAATAGCTGGGGCATTGAATAACAGTTATTACTAAGGATTACGAATCGGAGATAATGGCATTATGGAAAAGATTTGGTTTGCAGAATACCAAAAGACAGGGATTCCAGAAACAGTAGCATTGCCTGCAGAAAATACCTCACTTGTTGATATTTTTGAGCGTAATTTCCAAAAATTTGGTTCTCGTGATGCCTTTATCTTTATGGATAAAGCCATGTCATTTAACGAGTTGGAACTTGCAAGCCGTAAGTTCGCGACCTATTTGCAAAATTTGGGGTTAGCAAAAGGTACGCGCGTTGCAGTAATGATGCCAAACGTATTGCAGTATCCTGTAGTGGCATTGGCGGTTTTCCGTGCTGGCTTGATTTTAGTGAATGTTAACCCTCTATATACTGCGCGTGAACTTGAGCATCAGTTAAATGACTCAGGTGCTGAAGTTCTTGTCATTATTGAGAACTTTGCGAGTGTTTACCAAAGTATTTTAGGAAAAACTCCGGTCAAACACGTCGTGGTTGCTTCTGTTGGAGACATGTTAGGTACACTAAAAGGTACTTTAGTGAACTTTGTTTTACGCAAAGTGCGTAAACAAATTCCAGCTTGGAACATTCCTGGCCATGTTAAGTTTAACAGCGCATTAAATAAAGAAAATCCAAGTAATTATAAGCGCCCGACTTTAACTTTAAGTGATACCGCCGTGCTTCAATATACGGGTGGTACAACGGGCGTTTCAAAAGGCGCTGAGCTGACTCACCGTAATTTAGTTGCTAACCTTTTACAGTGTGATGGTATTTTCCAAAGTAAATTTGGTGTAAATGAGGGTGCTAAAGGCGATCGCATTGTTTGTGCCTTACCGCTTTACCATATTTTTGCGTTCATGGTTTGTGCGATGTACGGTATGTACAAAGGGCAGGCAAATATCTTGATTCCAAACCCACGTGATTTACCAGCCGTGATTAAGGAATTACGTAAATATCAACCTTCTTTCTTCCCGGCAGTAAATACGTTATTTAATGCCTTAGTAAATAATGAAGAGTTCAAGCAGCTTGACCATAGCAATTTAAAAATGGCGATGGGCGGTGGTATGGCAGTTCTGCCTTCTACAGCAGAGGCTTGGAAGAAAATTACTGGCACAACCATTATTGAAGGTTACGGTTTATCAGAAACTTCTCCGGTAGCGACTGCAAACCCTCCAGCTTCTACTGAATTTAGTGGCACGATTGGTATTCCATTACCTTTAACAGAAGTTGCTATTTTAGATGATGACGGTAAAGAAGTACCTTTAGGTGAACAAGGCGAAATCTCAATCCGTGGTCCGCAAGTGATGAAGGGCTATTGGAACCGTCCAGATGAGACCGCTAAAGTGATGACAGCCGACGGCTTCTTCCGTACTGGTGACATTGGTGTAATGGACAGCCGTGGATATACAAAAATTGTAGACCGTAAAAAAGATATGATTTTGGTTTCAGGCTTTAACGTTTACCCAAGCGAAATTGAAGAAGTTATTGCTAAACATCCAAAAGTCTTGGAAGTTGCTGCAATTGGTGTTCCAGATGAAAAATCAGGTGAAGTGCCAAAACTCTTTATTGTGAAAAAAGATCCAAGCTTAACCACAGAAGAAATTTTGAACTTTGCTAAAGAAAACTTAACAGGCTACAAACGCCCTCGTTATGTTGAGTTTATGGATGAATTACCAAAATCAAATGTAGGTAAAATTTTACGTAAAGACTTACGTAAACCTGCTTAATCGTTAGTGAATAAAAAAGCGCCGTAGGGCGCTTTTTTATTTAGTGGCTTTTCATAAACCAGCGATCTACATAAGGACGGCCGATTCCAACCATACCCACGAAAACAATCATTGTGCCGAGTTGTAAGCGCAAGTGAGATAAGTCAAGTTGGCCATAGCTGAGGTAATTATCTATTAGACAATATACGGTAACTACAATGAGCCAATGCCATAAAGGAAGTCTTTTGACACCCACCGCAATAAAAGTAACTGTCAAAATGACAAAAGTACCTAGTGTCGATTGCCAATTAAAATTCGCGCAAATTACACTCAGTAAAAAAGCGACAATGGGTAATACAATTTTGAAGATAAGATCTACCTGAAGCTGGTTCTTCTTTTGCTTTTCTAAGACCTCGAGCAATTCTTTTTGATCAGGTTGTTGCATACATAGCCCTATAAATCAGTGATGACATGCGATTGCATAAAATTTCAGGTAAAAACGATGAGTTATGATAGCATGATCAACAGTATTTTCAGTGATGGATGGCACTATGCACGGCATCAGCAGCATTATCTATATTATTTTAGTGGCATGTTTGCTGCCATACGCATTTACCGTAATTGCAAAATTTAAGGGTGGTTTTCAGCCCTCGGATAATCATAACCCAAGAGATTTTCTTGCTAATACAAAGGGTATCGCTGCTCGGGCAAATGCAGTACAACAAAACAGTTTTGAAAGTTTACCTTTATTTTTAACAGCTATTTTGATGGCTGAATATATGGTGGTGCCTGAGTACTTTATTTTGAGATTGGGCTGGGCATATATTATTTTGCGCGTGATTTATGGCATTTGTTACTTAAGTAATTGGGCAACTTTACGCTCGATTGTCTGGTTTTTATCATTGTTATGCCCAATATTTTTATTGATCGTGACAATTAAGCTGACTTGAGTGTCATTCTGTCACCATTCATATCAACTTTCGCGTGTGCGCATTGTATAATCGGCATCATTTTGATGATATCCACGTTATAATCGAGTGGATTTTACATCTGACTTCATAACGAAAGAGTATTGATATGAGTTACAGCAATATCCCAGCAGGTAAAGATGCACCAAATGACATCTATGTCATCATTGAAATTCCTGCAAATGCAGCGCCAATTAAATATGAAATTGACAAAGATTCTGATGCATTGTTTGTAGACCGTTTCATGGGCACAGCAATGTTCTATCCAGCAAACTATGGTTATGTACCAAATACTTTGTCTGAAGATGGTGACCCATTAGACGTACTTGTTGTAACTCCACATCCTGTTGCTGCTGGTTCAGTAATTCGTTGCCGCCCAGTTGGTAAATTAAACATGGAAGATGACGGTGGTATCGATGCGAAATTAATCGCTGTTCCACACGAGAAATTATCTCCACTTTACAAAGACGTGAAGGAATATACAGATCTTCCTCCATTGTTGATTAGCCAAGTTGAGCATTTCTTCAGCCACTATAAAGATTTAGAACCAGGCAAATGGGTGAAAATCAGCGGTTGGGAAGGTGCTGACGTTGCTAAAGCTGAAGTATTGAAAGCAATCGAAGCTGCTAAATAAGCTCTGATTTTATGAGCCTAGAGTGTCACAATTGATATTCTAGGCTCAATAAAAAACCTACCTGTGTTGCCAGAGGTAGGTTTTTTTATGCTTGATAGATCTATGAATTAGAATAATTTCACAGGAATATCAAGGAAGATACGCCATTCGTTTGTATCACCGATGTACGCATTAGATTGGTAAGCATCACTTGCACGGTAGTAAGAGTTACGAATACGAAGGCTTGCATCTTTAGCAAAACCACTTTGTACTGTGTATTTTACTTGGTTGAAGAATTCGCGCTCTTGAGCATCGTCAGTTACATTACGAACTTTGATGTCCCAACCGTATACAAATGCAGTTGTCCAGTTCAAACCAGGTAATACACCTAATTTACCGAAATCAACGTTGTATTGAATTTGTGCAGATTTCTCGTGGTTACCGATGAAATCAGACATATAAGAGTTTGGTAAGTAAATACTTTGGAAACCATCAGCATTTTGACCATAGTCATAACCAACATTACCAGTATTTTGTTGGTAAGCAAGCATAACACTATGTGGACCAGTTGCATAAGTTCCTGAAACTGCCCAAATATTATTGGTCTTTTCTTCGCCAGCTACACCAGTGTCACCATAATTCGGTGCTACTGCTCCAGTTGCTGAATAAGTGTGTGCATTTGCATCAAACTTAGTGTGGTAGCCACTGAAGTCATAAGTTAATGAACTGTCTTTAGTTAGAAGCTGTTTAAAGTTCACATTAGCATAATGGCGTTCAAGCGCATTTTTGCTGTCTAAGCCATAGTAAGAGGCATTTAAGTTGTCATTGAACCTATATTTACCGCCCCAAACGATTGCACGATCAAGACCTCTGCCAGAAGCATCTGCATCAGTATTAATTTGATCAGACATTTGGTCTTTAGTGAATTTACCAGCAACTAATTCAAGATTCTTGATTTCATGGCTTGTTAATAAAGTACCTGTAAAATATTCAGGAACCATACGGCCAGTGTTACTTGCTAAAACTGGTAAATCAAGTACTTGAGTACCGTAGCGTACAGTCGTATTTGAGAAACGAGCTTTAACGCTACCGCCACCACGACCCCAATGGTCATAAGCTGAACCATCATTGTGCTTAGGAATCATTTGGTTGCCGGCATGATTATTTTCACCGATTTTAAATGAACCGTCACCAACAACGCCTACACCGAAACCAACAATACCAGGGGTAAAGCCAGATTCAAGATTTACAATTGCCGATTGAGCAACTGAGCTAGTATCTTTCGCGCCCTGTTTTTTGTCGCGAGTTAGATAACCTGTACGGAAGAGAATAGAACCGTTCGCATCTTCAACAAATCCTTTTGCCTCACTTTGCTCGCTTGCCTGAGCTGAGGAAATTATTGCCGCAGAAATGAGAACTGCTAATGTAAGTTTTTGTGCATTTAGCATATTTAAAGAACCTCATAAAAACGATAAATCCTGTGCCTTGTTATAGTTCAGGGCCTAGGATTTCCATCAATTGTATAAGTAATCTATAAAAAAGATATATTTTTGTTGATTTTATTTTATATATGCTATGCAGAAATTGATTAATGTGCTACTGGTTATTTAGTAAATTTACTATTAGTCTTTTATACTTAATCTATTGTTTAAAATAAAAAAAGTAATTTATTTTTTAGTTGATTTTTACCATTTATTTTATATTCAAACTTCAAAAAATAGTTGATTCTTGTGTTCGTTTTTTATCCATTTTTACTGGATATGTTTACTTTTTAACCTTGTTTCGAGTTGATTTTTTCAACGATTTATTTTAAACATCCTTTAAATTGTTACAATATAACATTATTTTTAAAGCGCAATGTATAAGAGTGGATTGTTATAAAAAGCCAATACAATTTAATTGAGCTGATCAAAATTAGTGCGATATTTTGCGTAAATTCTGTGCAGTACTCTTTTTGTTTATATTATCGCTTAAAAAAGACCCAAAATAGTTCACCAGTTTTAACTCAGAAATAAATAAAGAAATGAAGTAAGTAAAAATGCTCACTCACAGATCATTACAAGTGCGGTCCTCAATAATTTACATACTTTTTATATCTCGGCTTTAGATCTAAATAGAAAATTTACGCACATCAAATGAATACTTCTAAGCTCGGTAATAATTTCCGATAAGGGGTTTTTCTATGTTGAGCATTTTTAGTTTTGTAATAACTTTATTTTATTGCATTGTTTTTTATAAATATATTTTTATAAGCGTTAGGCGATATTTTCACTTTAAAAAGAATTTGATTTCAAAACTCATGCAACAGGGCGATACGAAATATGGACTTGGCACAGCAATTGCTAAAGCTTAAGTAACAAAATTTGTTTAATTCAATTAAATCGTGCGTTCATTGTGGGGGAGATCAAAATGATGAAATTTGCACTTAAAGCAGTAGCATTCGGCGTACTTACGGCAGGTTCAACCATGGTTATGGCTGAAAATGCTCCATCATCTTTTTACGGAATCACGACAACGGGTAGTGTAGCAGCGACCACAGACTATCGTTTCCGTGGTGTTACCCAATCCTCAAATAACCCTGCCATTCAAGGCGGTTTTACTTTTACTCATAAATCAGGTGCTTATTTATCACTTTGGGGCTCAAGTGTTGATTTTGGTGTAACAGGCAACTCAACTGAAACAGATGTCGCTTTGGGTTATACCAATACTTTAAAGTTATCCGATAAACTTGCACCAACTTATGATGTAGGTGTAATCCATTATGGTTACATTGGTTCGGGCCATAGTTTTGACCGTAATGGTATCGGTTACGATGGCAAAAACGGATTAGATTTTAATGAAGTGTACGGTAAGTTAACGTTTGCCGACTCTTTATTTAAAGGCGATGCACTTAGTGTAGGCGTTAACTATTCAAATGATTATTGGGCTAACTCTAAACAGTTCTGGTATTTTAACATTGGTTATTCAGCGCCAATTGCAAACACTGGATTTACTGGGCTTGCATCAGTTGGTTATAACAAATTTAAAAATAAAGAAGCTTTAGCTGTAGTTGCGGGTGGTCCTGGTACGGACGACAGCTATATCGATTATAAAGTTGGTGTAAATCGTAACATCTTAGGTATTTTGGCTGAGCTAGACGTAGTGGGTACTGATGTGAGTACTTCTGGTATGACAGACGCTCAGAAAAAACCTTATGACGCTGGCTTAGTGTTTAGTTTAACTAAAACTTTCTAAGTTTATGCTGTAGAAAAGCGGGTAAATAACCCGCTTTTTTTTATTTAATTTTCTATTTCAGAAAGTAATCGTTTTAACTGGTTAAGTTCAACATCCATGGCTTTAGATAAAGGTTTACGTGGTAAGCCTGCAGAAATACCTTGTAGCTGTAAACCTGCTTTAATTGTTTTTGGTAATCCACCATTTACGATAAAGCGGAGTAAAGGAAGTTGTTGGTAAAATGACTTCTGGGCCTGACTTAAATCACCATTTTTGACGTGTTGAATAAGCTGTTGAGGTTGCTGACCTAACAGGTTTGGTGCTGCTGTACACCAACCGCTTGCTCCTGCACATAAGGCTTCTAAAGCTAGAGGGTTGCAGCCGTTATAAAATGGGAGTTCTCCTTTTGAGAGTTCCTGAATTTTATGCATGCGCTGAATATCACCGCTACTTTCTTTCACCATCGTGATGTTTGCAATGTTGTTAAACATATGCACAATTAACTCTGGAGACATATCAACACCACTCGTTGCAGGGTTGTTATACACCATAATCGGCAAAGTCGTTGCTTGAGCAATCGCTTGGTAATATTCAAAAATCTCTTGATCAGTTAGTTTCCAGTACGATACAGGAATCACCATAAGTGCATCTGCACCATAGCTTTGTGCGATTTGCGCCTTTTTGATGGCTTGATCGGTGGTGAGTTCTGAAATTCCAATAATGACGGGCACGCGTTTATTAATACTTTCAATTGAAGTTTTCGCGACTAAACACCACTCATCCCATTCAAGATAAGCGCTTTCACCTGTACTGCCTAAAGGTGCAATCGCGTCGCAGCCATTTTCAATAAGCAAGTCGAGCATCTGTTTTAAAACAGGAAGGTTAATGGTGTTGTCATCAAAAAATGGAGTAACAGGGTAGCCAATAATGCCGTTTAGTTTCATGGTCGGAATCTCTTTTTTAAATACAGTCAGAATGTTTTTTCAAAGCTTTACGTGCGTAGTAAGCAAAGTTCACTTTGTTACGTTTATCGGTAGATACCCAGTCATGAGCTTCTGTGGCTAAATCGTGTGGGATCGGCTGAATTTGCCCGGCAGACATGGCTAATAGTTGTAGTTGAGCTGCGCGTTCAATTAAAAGAGCCAAGTTGCATGCTTCTTCAATGGTTTTTCCTGTGACCAGTTGACCATGGTGAGACAACAAAACTGCGCGGTTTTTACCAAGAGCCGAAGAAATCAAAATACCTTCTTCATTGCCCACAGGAACACCCGGCCAATGGCCTACAAATGAGCAATCTTCGTAAAGTGCACAGACATCCATTTGAGAAATCATGAGCGGAATTTGAAGCATGGAAAGAGCAGCTACATGAGTCGGATGCGTATGGATAATGCAGTTCACTTCGGGATGTTCTTTATAAATCCATGTGTGAAAACGGTTAGCTGGGTTTGCCATTCCTTCTTGATTGATTGGTTCTAAATCTTGATTTACCTCAAGTAAGTTTGAGGCAGTAATTTCATCAAAACCTAAACCAAAACGTTGGGTAATAAAGGAATCTTTATTTGGGCTGCGGCAAGTGATTTGACCTGCTAAGCCAGCATCATGGCCATGGTCAAATAAAATACGACAAGTGAGTGCAAGCTTTTGGCGGTCAGTTAAATCTGAGTCGCTAATCCACTTTTGCATGTCTTGCTGTGCGTGTTGCATCAGCTCTTGTTTGTTTACAGAAGCTGTCTTCATCTCTTCTCCAGTCCAGTTGACCAAATTCAGTAGGTGAAGGCAGAATAGAAAACAACTGGATGAATCAATACATCCAGTTTTAATAAGTTATATGGTCCAGATGGGGCAAATATGCTAAGACCTTGGCAAGTACATTTTCGTATCGATGAAAGAGAAGAAAAAACAGTTTTTTTAAAGCTTACTAACCTGATTAGTCAGGAAATTTTAAGTGGCCGTTTGGTGCAAGGAACTATGTTGCCAGGGTCTCGTAGCTTGTCAAAAGAACTAGGGATTAATAGAAAAACCGTACAAGCGGTCTATGAAGAATTAGAAGCACAAGGATGGCTGGTGACTCGTCCCCGAAAAGGCACATTTGTGGCAGATGTTTTGCCAGAAAAACAGTTTCATATAGAGCTAGTATCTGAGCGAAAATTTAATGATAAGCCGATTATTCAAGAAGTGATTCAACGTCCACATAACGATGGTGTACCAGATCCACGTCTTATTCCATACGAATTATTTTCGAGGGCCTATCGGCATGCACTGATTAAAATTACGCAAAACCAGTACATGGGCTATGGCGACCCGCGGGGAATGATTGAGCTAAGACAAGCCTTACAACAAATGTTATCGATGGAACGCTTTATGAATGTTGCTGAAGATGAAATTTGTATTGTACGTGGTAGTCAGATGGGAATTTTTCTTGCATCTCGTGCATTACCTAATCGGCAGGGTGTTATTGTTGTTGAAGAGCTTTACTACCCATCTGCTTTTAAAGCGTTCCAATCAAATGGTTTTCAGGTCGTTTCTGTCAAATTAGATGAACAAGGTATTGTCCTTGAAGATTTAGAACGTATTTTAAACGAACACTCGGTTGCAGCAATTTATACAACGCCACATCATCAGTACCCTACAACCGTTACTATGCCAATGAGCCGTCGTCTCCAACTCTTAGAGCTTTCAAAAAAATGGGGTTTTTATATTATTGAAGATGACTATGACCATGAATTTCACTATGACAGTCGGCCTATGCCGCCCTTAGCAAGTTTGCCTCATTCTGAATTAGTCATTCATGTGGGTTCATTGTCTAAAGTTTTTGCACCCGGTATTCGCTTGGGTTACATTGTGGCATCTTCACCAATCATTCAATCCATTACTGAAGATATTTTATTGATTGATCGGCAAGGTAATAACATTACGGAACTTGCGTTAGCAGATTTAATGCAGCGAGGGGAGATCAAACGACACATCCGTAAAATGAAAAAAATATATCAACTACGCCGTGACCATGCCTTAGCTGAGTTTCAGCGAGTTTTTGCTGAGTCTGTTCAGATACAACCACCTGCGGGCGGAATGGCTTTATGGGTGAAGTTCCAGAAACCATTTACTCAAGATCAGCTTATAAAGTTAAAAGAACTCAATATTGATACAGAGCATAAGTTTAAACAGGGAGAACACCCTAATCATAGTATCCGCTTGGGTTTTGCTGCTTTATCAGAGAAAGAAATTACTGCTTTAATCGAGAAGCTAAATGAGATTCTTAATAAAAGAACAGCGGACTCATAATCCGCTGTTTTGCCTTAAGAATGATTGCCTCGATAGGAGAGTGCTTCTGTGAGATGAGGACTTTGGATCATCTCGCTTTGAGCCAAATCGGCAATGGTCCGTGCTACTCGTAAAACCCGATGATAAGCACGTGCAGATAAATTTAAACGCTGCTGAGCCATTTCAATCATTCGCTGTGACGTGTCATCCAGAATAGCGAACTGCTCTAATTGTTTAGGCGAAAGCGCTTGATTTAAACAATTTTGTCTTTGCATTTGTTGTTCATAAGCTGAAATTACACGCTGTCTTACAGCCGTAGAACCTTCAACAGGCGTTGGATCTTGTAGTTCCTGAGCTTTTAAAGGTGGTACATCAATATGTAAATCGATACGGTCAAGTAAAGGTCCTGATATACGATTTTGATAACGTTTAATACTCTCTGGTGAACACTGACAACGACTGTCTTGATTAAATGCATAACCACATGGGCAGGGGTTCATGGCTGCAATGAGCTGAAAGTTTGCAGGATAAGTAATTTGCCGGGCTGCACGAGAAATAATAATTTCTTTTGACTCGAGCGGCTGGCGTAAGACTTCTAATACTTTGCGATCAAACTCGGGCAATTCATCTAAGAATAGAACACCTAAATGGGATAATGTAATTTCACCCGGTTTAGGGTGTGAGCCGCCAACTAGTGCAATTGCTGATGCTGTATGGTGGGGTGCACGAAAAGGACGCTGCCCAAAAGTATGGGGCGTATTTGAAATCGAATAAATATTAGCAACTTCAAGCATTTCTTGAGTAGAAAGTGGTGGCAAAATTGAAGGAAGACGTGAGGCTAGTAAAGTCTTCCCTGTGCCCGGTGGTCCTTTAAAGAGCAAGGAGTGCCCTCCAGCGGCTGCAATTTCCAATGCACGACGTGGGCGTAGCTGACCTTTTACATCTGCAAGGTCAAATTTATACGGCATGTCATTTGAGCGTGAAGATGAATGCACCTGAGATAGCTTAGTATTTCCTAAAAAGTGTTCACAAACTTCTTTTAAATGACTCACCGGATAACACTCAAGATTTGGTAAATGACTAATATCCTGACTATTATCGACTGGTAAAACAATTTTATGATGAGCTTGCTGGCATGCCATTGCCAAAGTTAAAGCGCCTGAAACTGGTCTTACATGACCATCTAGTGCTAACTCTCCAATAAATTCAAAGTCTTCTGTGCAGTTCTCTGGGAGTTGACCTGAGGCAATTAATATCCCTAATGCAATCGGTAAATCTAAACGTGAACCATCTTTGGGCAAATCTGCGGGAGCAAGATTAATGGTCAGCCGTTTAGTCGGAAACTGAAATCCACTATTAATAATGGCTGAGCGAACTCTGTCTTTACTTTCCCTCACTGCCGCTTCAGCTAGCCCGACAATCGTCAGAGAGGGTAAGCCTTGACTCACATGCACCTCTACTTCAATGAGAGGGGCATGCAAACCTAAAAGTCCCCGTGTATAAATTTTAGAAAAAGACATCTTATTGTTCCATTATAGTGCTTAATTTTTAATCGTTGTAAAGTATAAGTGCGCTACATTGGTGCTTATTTTTTATTCTTTAAAGTTTCTTCTAATAGACTCACTTGTTTTTGTAGCTCTTCTAAACGTTGGTTGGCTAAATGAAGTGCAGTTTTTTGTCTTTCGATTTCTTGTTTAGACACGAGGTCTAATTTCTCGACAGTTTCATTTAATAATGCACGTAAGTTTTTTTCTAAATCTTTTTTAGGCTCGTCAATTTGTTCCAAAATAGCCTGTAATAGAGTTTCTAGCATGAGATATCCAAACTGTTGTATTACCTTATGCTTGCCAGTTTAACATTGCTTGAACCTCGGATATAGGCTTCTCGGCTTTTCCATATTGGATAACGATAAAACGAAATAAAAACAGGACTGCAAATTCATTTTATTTTTAGTAGCTCATCTACATCTTGATAACTAAATAGGTTATAAAGAAAGCTCATGCAAAAGATTCATCTCCTCCAACCTTTGAAATATTGGCATGAAAATTGAACATAAAACCTTACTGGTGAAAAGAAGCCGAAGGAAACAAACATGAAGCTTGTAACTGCAATTGTAAAACCGTTTAAATTGGATGATGTGCGTGAAGCACTCTCTGACATTGGTGTACAAGGGATTACCGTAACTGAAGTTAAAGGTTTTGGTCGTCAAAAAGGGCATACAGAACTTTACCGCGGCGCGGAGTATGTGGTTGATTTCTTACCTAAAGTAAAAATCGAAATTGCGATTAGCGATGAAATGGTCGACGCAGTAATTGAGTCAATTACTCGTGTGGCAAGCACTGGGAAAATCGGCGACGGTAAGATTTTTGTGACTAACCTGGAACAAGTCATCCGTATCCGTACGGGTGAAACAGGACCAGATGCTGTCTAAATTGGCACAAAGCTTGCTGAGCAATAAATAGCTCGCAAATGAGGTTGGGGGACACGAATGAAAAAAATGCTTATGGCGCTGAGTCTAACAGGCGCACTTTTGGGTGGTACTGCCGCTTGGGCAGAAGAGACTGTAACAACACCGACATCTGAGGTTACAGCAACATCAACGTCTGCAGCTCCTGCAATAACTGCAGCAGCACCAGCCGCCGCAGTAACTCCGGCAGCTCCAGCACCGACACCAAAACTCGATACAGGCGATACATCTTGGATTTTAGTGTCAACAGCTTTAGTACTGTTGATGACGATTCCTGGTTTGGCATTGTTCTACGGCGGTATGGTCCGTAAGAAAAACGTCTTAAGTACCATGATGTTCAGCCTTTCTGCTGCAATTTTGGTAAGTTTGCTTTGGGTGATTGCGGGTTATTCAATCGCGTTCTCTGGCACAGGTGCATACTTTGGTGACTTGTCTAAAGCTATGCTCAATGGTGTAGGCTTTAATGCACTAAGTGGAACAATTCCTGAAAGCCTCTTTGTTATTTTCCAAATGACTTTTGCCATCATTACTGTCGCAATTTTGAGTGGCTCGATTGCTGATCGTATGAAATATTCAGCTTTCATGGCATTCATTACCATTTGGGTACTTGTGGTTTATGCGCCAATTACTCACTGGGTATGGGCAACAGATGGTTGGTTATTTAAAGCAGGCGCATTAGATTTTGCTGGTGGTACAGTTGTACATATCAACTCTGGTGTTGCAGGTTTAGTTGCAGCTTACATGCTTGGTAAACGTATTGGCCTTGGCCGTGAATCTATGGCACCGCATAACTTAACTTTAACTGTAATCGGTGCAAGCTTACTTTGGGTGGGTTGGTTCGGCTTTAACGGTGGTAGTGCGTTAGGCGCTGGTGCTCGTGCAAGTATGGCAATTTTAGTGACTCAAGTTGCTGCCGCTGCTGCTGCGTTCTCTTGGTTGGTTGTAGAACGTATGATTCGTGGTAAAGCTTCTGTATTAGGTGGTGCATCTGGTGCTGTGGCTGGTTTGGTTGTGATTACACCCGCAGCAGGTTTCGTCGGCGTCGGCGGTGCTTTAGTGATGGGCTTGATCGGTGGTGTGGTCTGCTTCTGGGGTATTACAGCACTTAAACGTTTACTTAAAGCGGATGATGCATTGGATGCCTTTGGCTTACATGCAGTAGGTGGTATTGTCGGCGCAATTTTAACTGGCGTGTTCTATAGTGATGAAATCATCAAAGCAGCTAGTGTAACTTTAGCTCCAACATTTGCAGGTCAATTATGGGTACAAGTTGAAGGTGTACTTGCAACTATGGTTTACAGTGGTATTGCAACCTTCATTATTCTTAAAGTGATTGATATTGTGATTGGTCTACGTGTTAATGCCGATGATGAACGTATGGGTCTGGATTTAAGCCAACATGGCGAACGTATCGAATAATTCGTAATATATCTGCTGTCTTAAAAGAACAGTCTTGCGCTGTGATCAAAGCGATGCTTTGATCTTGCTCAGGACTGTTTTTTGTCTCTTAGAATGCTGGTTCTGTAAGTGTAGAAATTTTGCTACACTAGGTCAAAGTAATTGACCCTATTAAGTCCGCTATGCATTGTCCATTTTGCAACGCCGCAGATAGTAAAGTCATCGATTCGCGTCTAGCCGCAGAAGGTTGTCAGATTCGTCGACGTCGTGAGTGTGTAAGTTGCGGTGAACGTTTTACCACTTTTGAAAGCTATGAAGTGGTGATGCCCCGTGTGATCAAATCGAATGGAAAAAATGAACCGTTCGATGAGGCGAAGCTACGTCGTTCGCTTATGCATGCCTTACAAAAGCGTCCAGTGACACAAGAGCAGATCGAAACGGTTCTAAGCGATATTCAATTGCAGATTCGCCGTTTAGGTGAGCGTGATGTCAAATCCAGAACAATTGGTGAAATTGTTATGCAATCTTTATTTGCACTTGACCACGTTGCCTATGTTCGTTTTGCTTCGGTTTATCAAGACTTTCAGGATGTTGAAGCGTTTCGCCGTCAAATTGAGCAAATGCAACAACGTGAGCACTAAACATTTGAGATTTATATGTCTGAGTTGAAACAAGATCAGTACTGGATGCAGCAAGCCATTGAACTTGCCAAACGAGGACTCTATTCGACAAAACCAAATCCAAATGTCGGTTGTGTCATTGTCAAAGATAATCAAATCATTGGCGAAGGTTTTCACCCGAAAGCTGGTCAACCTCATGCTGAAGTTTTTGCGCTGCGTCAGGCGGGTGAACAGGCACAAGGCGCAACCGCTTATGTAACGCTTGAACCGTGTGCTCATTATGGACGAACACCTCCGTGTGCTGAGGCACTTGTAAAGGCACAAGTTAAAAAAGTGGTTGTGGCATGTCCCGATCCCAATCCGCTTGTTGCGGGTAAAGGTGTTCAGATCTTAAAAAATGCCGGTATTGAAGTAGAAATCGGGATTTGTGAAGATTTGGCAGCTCAACTTAATCAAGGCTTTTTAAAAGCGATGTCTACGGGCATGCCATATGTGCGTTTAAAAGTTGCTTCTAGTTTAGATGGGCGTACTGCAATGGCATCTGGTGAGTCGAAGTGGATTACTGGTTCTGCTGCTCGTCAAGATGTCCAACATTGGCGTGCCATTTCAGGTGCAGTGATTACAGGCATTGATACTGTGCTTGCTGATGACTGTCAGCTTAATGTACGGTCACTCCATAATATTGATATCGAAACGGTTGCGCAGCCAAAACGGGTAATTCTAGATCGGAGAGGACGTTTACCGCTCACCGCTAAAATTTTAGAAAATCCTGAAACTGTCATGGTGATGGGGCCATATCGTCAGGAACTTGCTGACTTAGGCGTGATACAATTAGAAATTCAGCCTTTAAAAACACTATTACAGACCTTATCTAAGCAATACCAAATTTATGATGTGTTGGTTGAAGCTGGCGCAACTTTGTCGACTGCCTTTTTACAAGAAGGTTTTGTGGATGAAATGATCAGTTATGTTGCCCCGACTTTATTGGGGCAAAGTGCAAGAGCCATGTTCAATACAGATTTTGAATATATGGCACAGCAACTTCGTTTTAAACTTCTTGATGTAATACAACTTGATCAAGATATACGCTTAAGGTTAATCCCTACGCAAGAGAAAGTATGAATTCAGAGCCTTCGGTTTACCACAAACGTCGTCATGCAGCCCGCACGACAGACGAATATCTTTTTCATCAGCTTGTACCATACTTGGGCAACAAGCGCCGATTGCTCCACTTGATTTTAGAAGCTCTAGAAATTACAGGGACGCTGAATAGCAAGAAAAAGAATCCTCCGATTTTTGCCGACTTCTTTGCGGGTAGTGGTGTAGTGTCTCGTTTGGCACGTCAAAATGGTTACCGAGTCATTGCGAATGACTGGGAACCTTATAGCCATGCTTTAAATCATGCGATTTTAGCTTGTGTCGATGCACCTGCGTTTAAAGAGCTTGGTGGATATCAGAAAGCCATCGATTATTTAAATAGATTGCCTGAAGTTAAAGGTTGGGTAACGCATAACCTTTGCCCTCGTAACGATGATGTCTACGATCCGTCGCGTGACCGTTTGTTCTTTAAGCGTCGTAATGGTATGCGTATTGATGCGATTCGCCAGCAAATTGCAACATGGCAGGCACAAGGCGCAATTAATGATGTAGAAATGAGTGCTTTACTTGCACCATTACTCTACTCAGCTAGTTTTGTGAGTAATACCAGTGGTGTATTTAAAAGCTTCCATCAAGGGTGGGGCGGACGTACACAAACGGCACTAGAACGTATTGAATCATTGCTGTGGCTTACACCTAGCCGTTTTTGTGAGATCGGTGACCGTAAGCGTCCAGCTGCTGAAATGTGGTGTGTAGATGCCCAGCATCTAGCAAATCAGATGAGCGGTTTTGAAGTAGATGTAGCCTATCTTGATCCACCGTATAACCAGCATGCTTATAGTAGTAACTATCACGTTTTAAATGCATTGACGTTATGGGATCAAGTCGATTTACCACCGCCAGATACGAAAGGCTATAAAAGTGGTATTGACCGTGCATGGCGTAAAGAGCGTCCAAGTCCGTACAACTCGTCTAAACATGCAAAAGATGCGTATGAAAAATTACTTTCAACCATCAATGCACGTTATATTCTGACCAGTTATTCGACAGATGGTAACATTGAGCCAAAAGATCTACTGATGGCCAATCTGGAGCGCGGAAAAGTTACTTTACTGACTCAAGATGTTCCACGTTATCGCGTAAGTAAACAACGTCAGTCAGAGCGCGCACGTGTGCTTGAGTTTATTGTGATTACCGATACTCATGCCAAACCAGGACCGCCGTTACGTCAATTGTTAGGCCAGCTTTACCACTTTGCCGAGCTAGGTGGTGTAGATACTTCAGGTAACAGTACGCAGCTCGCACTTTGGTAAGCGCTGCAATTTAAGCAGTGTAAAAGATTTGGAGATTGAGCCATGTTTACAGGCATTATTGAAAGTTTAGGTAAAGTAGAAAGCCTGCAAAGTGTAGGTGGCGATGTGCGTTTACGTATTCAAACCGATTTGGATATGTCTGATGTACATTTGGGTGACTCAATTGCAACCAATGGAATCTGTCTCACCGTTATTGAGTGGGGTGACAATTGGTACGCAGCAGATGTTTCTCGCGAAAGTTTAAACCGTACTACTTTGGGTAACTGGAAAGTGGGTCAACGTGTCAATGTTGAAAAAGCAATGCTACCGACAACCCGTTTTGGTGGACACATTGTCAGTGGTCACGTTGATGGCGTAGGTGAAATTACTGTAGTCCGTGAAGATGCTCGCTCAATTTATTATGAAGTGACAGCACCTGTAGAGCTTGCTAAATACTTAGCAGAGAAGGGTTCTGTAACTGTAGATGGCATTAGTTTAACCATTAACCATTTGCGCGGTAATATTTTAAGTTTGAACTTAATTCCACACACAGCAGAACGTACCAATATTGGAACATGGCAAGTAGGTAGCAAAGTTAACCTTGAAGTCGATGTATTAGCACGTTATATCGAACGTTTATTACTGGGTGATAAAGCTGCTGAACAGAAGACCGAGTCAAATATTAGTATGGCTTTCTTGGCTGAAAATGGTTTTTTAAAATAAAATTTTAAATCGCCAAAATAAAAAAACCGGACGCTTGTTCCGGTTTTTTTATTTTAAAAATTAATGCTTGGTGAGAGTAACCGAATGTGTACCGACCCATGGTTTATTGTGCTGGGTGCGTGTAATTGAAAACTCACCTTTTTCTGACGCTCGTGTAAGCAAGATTGAAAGTGAATTAAAGTCGTTGTGACTCATATAAAGTTCTTGTGCTGAAAATGTCCATTGCTCACCCTGATTAAGCTGCTCAAGTTGCGTTGAAATCTGATGTGGAATGTCCATTTTTACCCTCATTAATTTTCATAAGTAACCATGCGTTATTCTAATAATTATTTGAACTAAAAGAATATTATGCATGACCATTTTGTGACAATTAAATGTCATTTTGATGACAAAGATGGTTTTACAAACTTTACTTTTCTATTTTTTCATCAGAAAACTTAGAATTCTTTAAAATGTATTCAATTTCTTCTTGAGCTGCCGAATTTAGCTTAGCTCGGAAAGCCGTTACAGATTGTTCAATTAAGCTCTCAGCTTCAAGTTCTAAACGAATGCGTAAACTTTCAAGCTCAGATAGGATTTGATCATCGGTAATGCTAAGTTTTATGCCAGAAGAGTAATTAACTGCTGGGGTTTCAGGATTTTTCTGATAACGCGCAGTTTGTTCAGCAACTTCTTGTTCTAAATGACTGCGGAAAGCTTGTAGAGCTTCAGTTTGTTCACTAAATTTACGAACTTCGTCTGCTTGTAATTCAGCAGCATAGGCTGCTTCCATTGCGCGCTTATCTGCAAGAGACTTTTCTAAAGCAAGCTGACGACGAATACGTGCCTGTTCGATTAACTCTGCTTTTAAGTCAGCATAAGCTTGTTCAATGTTTTGCTGTGACTCTAGCTGTGCCTTCTCATCATTGAGTACCCAAAGTTGAATAGGCGTCTGAGGCTCTAATAAATCACAAATACGTGCCAAATCCTGTTGATAGGCATGACGGACAGCTTCAGGCGCATTTAACCATCTTTTTTTAAAATCTTGCCCGACATTTAATGCCACCACAGTTCTCCTTTGTCCAACAGTATCTACATTTTAGCGCGTTATAATTTAAAGGTTCGAGGTTCTATACCTAAACGACGATACATTTTAAATTTTTCTCGGCCAATTTGCTTGGCTGCTTCATTATTTTCAACAATTTCTATAATGTGGCTAAAATGATTCACTTGTTCAAGTGCATGATTGTTAAAATTAAATACCAACCAGCCTTGTTCAGAAGGTTGTTTAGCCGAAATACATACTGCTGCGTCTGCCTGATCAATCCCATGTGCAATAAAACTGGTCGGATCAAAGCTCCATAATTTTTCATCAAGTGTTTGTTGTAACTGTACATCTGGGCAATACCACCAGATGTTTGAATGCTTCAGTAAAATCTTCCGACATAAACGGCAAGCACTATCGACTTGCCGTTCTTCACTGGTTTCAAACAGATAAAAGCTAACTTTAGCCATTCGTATTTACACGGTTAGCCAAGAATTGCATAAGTAGTGGTACTGGACGGCCAGTCGCACCTTTTGCTGTACCTGATAACCAAGCTGTTCCTGCTACATCTAGGTGAGCCCAACGATAGTCACGAGTAAAACGCTCAAGGAAGCAGGCTGCTGTAATTGCACCACCGTGTGGTCCACCAATGTTAGCGATGTCTGCAAAAGGTGAGTCCAATAGTTCTTGATAATCATCAATCACTGGCATGCGCCACACACGGTCAAATGACTGCTCACCTGCTTGTTGAAGCTCAGCTGCTAAGGCATCGTCAGGAGAGAATAAACCGCTTAGCACTTTACCTAATGCCACTACACAAGCACCAGTTAATGTTGCGATATCAACAACGACTGCCGGATTGAAACGTTTGATATACGTTAACGTATCGCAAAGAACCAAACGGCCTTCAGCGTCAGTATTTAAAATTTCAACCGTTTGACCACTCATGGTCGTTACGATATCGCCTGGACGGGTTGCTTTACCCGAAGGCATATTTTCTGCTGCTGCAATCGCGCCCACCACATGGATTGGAAGGCGTGCTTCACATAGTGCGCGAATCGTGCCGAGTACAGAGGCTGCTCCACACATATCGAATTTCATTTCATCCATGCCAAGGCCTGGTTTTAAAGAAATACCACCTGTATCAAAAGTAACGCCTTTGCCGACAAGTACGACAGGGGCTTGTTCAAGCTGTGCTTGGTATTCAAGAGTGACAATACGACCCGGACGCTCAGATCCTTTACTCACAGCAAGGAAAGCATACATGCCTAAGTCAGCCATTTGCTGCTCATTTAAGACAGTCACTTTGAGTAAATCAGGGAATTCTGCTGCTAAAGCTAAAGCCTGTTCAGCCAGATATTCAGGGAAACAGATATTACCTGGACGGTTACCTAAGTCACGCGCAAAAGATTGACCAGATTGTACGGCATGTACTAAAGCAAGTTGATTTTCATCAAGGCTAGTATGTGGACTAATTAAATCAACTTGTTGTAACACAAATTCATTTTTTTTCGATTTAAACTCATCATAACCATAAGCTGCTTGAGTTAAGCTTAATGCAAATAAATAATGGTATTCGACAGGTAATGCAGCAATATCAATTGCGATATGCTTAAATTTATTTTGTGTCGATTTGATAATGGTTTGTGCCAATTTTGCTAACTTAACTGCTTGAAGTTCAGCTGCTTTTCCTAAACCAAGTAGTTGGCTGTGAGGTTGAGTGTTAAGCTGACCAAATAATGGCAGTGTCTCATTGAAGTTAGCTTTATATTGAGACGCTGCAAGAATACTTTCTAGGTTATTGATTTGATATGTATTGAGGTTGCTTTGTAGCTGTTCTGAATCAACTAAAACCCACAAAGATTCATTAGATGTTTGTTCAGGAAAAGTCGTATAAGTTGTAAATTTCATGGCTGCCGTGATTGCCTATAGAAAGTTATGTTGGATTAAAACATTGAAACACTTTCAAGCATAGCGTTGCAATGTGCGGTTTTATATTTTTAACATTCGGGTAAACTAGCGTTCGTCCCGTTTAGCCTTTTGGAAGTATTAATTTGATTATTCGGCGTTATCTCGTCAAGCAAGTTGTCTCTACCTCATTGGTGGTCATTGCATTATTGACCCTAATCATGATGGGTGGTCGTCTGATCAAATACTTTGGTGTGGCGGCACAGGGGCGTTTAGATGCAAGTATTTTATTTAGCATCATTGGATACCGTTTACCTGAATTTTTAACACTCATTTTACCACTGGGATTTTTTATTGGTTTAATGTTGGTGTTTGGTCGATTATATGTTGACCATGAAATGGCTGTCTTGAATGGTAGTGGGGTAAGCCGTCATCAGTTAGCGCGGTTACTCATTCCAATGACATTGGTTTATATGGTTTGTCAGTCTGTACTTATGCTATGGATGACGCCGTGGGGACTACGTGAATTTGAAAAACTAACGACGACCCAAGCTGTACGGACAGGCTTTGACTTGGTTCGACCAAGAGAGTTTATTTCTTCAGGGCCTTATACGATTTATGCAGGCTCCTTGTCGGAAGACCGTAAAAACCTCAAGGATATTTTCTTTTATCAACGTGCGACCAAAGAAGGCAAGCCAGATGTCATGATTTTGGCAAAAGAGGCAACACGTGTTGAGATGGCTAATGATACAGCTAATGTTGTCGATCTGGTTCAAGGTCGCCGTTATGAAATATATCCGGGACAACCTAAATATACGCAAGCAGAGTTCCAGTCTTATCGTCTGCGTTTAGAAAATGATAAAGACGTCAAGTTTGAAAGTAGCGAAGTAGAAGCACTTCCAACTTCTAAGCTATTGGCTAAAACTAATGATCCAGTCATTAGAAGTGAATTGGGATGGCGTTTATTTGGTCCGTTTACCATTATTGTTGCCCTAATGATGTCGGTTGCATTGTCTGAGGTGAGTCCTCGACAAGGTCGTTATTATCGTCTTATTCCATCTATTTTTATTTTCGCGAGCCTGATTGTGCTTATGATTGCGATTAAGACTCGTATTAGTAAAGGTGAATTGGATATTTGGGCTTATCCAGCGGCTTTATTGGTTTATGCAATTGCAGCTGCCTTATTTTCACGTAAACAGAAATTAGGGCCGAAAATCAAGAAACAGATCAAGCGAGTGAAATTATAATGTTAGCACGTCGAATAGTCGCCAAATATGTGACGAAAACCACTGCGCTTGCAATGTTTGGTACCACCATTGTCTTATCTGTTTTGCAAGTCTTGTTTACCTATTTGGGTGAGTTGGGTGAGTTAAAGCCTGACTATAATGCATGGCAAGCTTTTATCTATGTATTATGGGGCGCTCCTCGTTATCTATACGAAATTTTGCCTATCTCGGCCTTAATTGGTGCTGTGATTGGGTTGGGTGCTTTAGCATCCAACAGTGAACTCATCGTGATGCGCTCAGTCGGGATTAGTTTATGGCGTATTGTAGGCTGGGTGATGCGTTCAGCTTTGCTACTCATTGTTTTATCTTTTGCGCTAAGCGAGTGGGTTGTTCCCTATACCAATGAGAAAGCACAAAGTATCAAAAGCCATCGTTCAGTAGCGGCTTTAGGCGAAGTGAAAGGCTATTGGTCGCGAGAAGGGCAGCGCTTTATTTATATTGATTATGCAAACTCGCAAGGAAATCTAAGAGATATTCAGGTGGTCGACTTTGATAAAGAATATCACTTGCAGTCAGTAATTAATGCAGAGCAAGGAAAGTTTATCAAAGATGGTCAATGGTCTTTGCAAAAAGCCAGCCAGACCGACATTCTTACAGATGGTAATTCAATACAAAATAACCATGATCAGCAGTCTTTAGGGTTGGCTTTACAACCTAAATATGTACACATGGTGACTTTAGACCCTGAAGACTTATCTCCAAGTCAGCTCATTAGTTTTATGCGCTATATGGAGGAATATAGCCAAGTTCCTAAAACTTACCAATTGGCTTTCTGGCAAAAAGTTGCCTCTCCATTTTCATTGATTACTCTTGTATTAGTGGCGTGTTCTTTTATTTTTGGTCCACTACGTCAACAGTCAATGGGTTTCCGTTTGGTGATCGCACTCTTTATTGGTTTAGGCTTCTATTACTTGCAAGATTTCTTGGGTTACGCAAGTTTGGTATATGCACCTTCTCCAGCTTGGTTTGTACTTGTACCTATTATTTTAATGTTTGGTGCCGGAAGTTACTTACTTTACCGTGCCCGCTAATTTGAAAGAATATGAATGGCTTTCTCAATGATCTGCATTGGTGAAAGCCATAGGAAAAAATAGAGTCTTCACCGAAAATTCGGTAAGATATTGCGATGAAATTGTAGACAAAAGAGAAATTGATTATGACGGATGCAACTGCTGGCAAGATTCCTCACGTTCTGGTCATTATGGACGGTGTTGGACACCGTGAAGCGATTGAAGATAATGCTTTTCTTGCAGCAAAAACCCCGAATTTAACTGCAATGAAAGCAAAGCATCCAAATAGTCTGATTTCTGGTTCTGGCGAAGATGTAGGTTTACCTGATGGACAAATGGGTAACTCCGAAGTTGGCCATATGAACCTTGGCGCTGGCCGTGTCTTGTACCAAGATTTTACCCGTATTACTAAAGACATTCGTACTGGCGACTTTTTCAAACATGAAGTGTTGATTGACGCTGTTGAAAAAGCAAAAGCGGCAGGTGGTGCAGTTCATATTATGGGCCTACTTTCTGAAGGTGGTGTTCATTCACACGAAGACCATATTGTGGCAATGTGTGAGCTTGCATTAAAACGTGGTGCAAAAGTTTACCTTCATGCATTCCTTGATGGTCGTGATACTCCTCCACGTAGTGCTCAACCTTCATTAGAAAAATTAGATGCTTTATTTGCTCAATATGAAGGCAAAGGGCGCATTGCAACCATGATTGGTCGCTACTTTGCAATGGACCGTGACAATCGTTGGGACCGTGTAGAACAGGCCTACCGTTTATTGACTGAAGGTGAAGCAGTTCGTACTGCAAATACTGCAGTTGAAGGTTTAGAGCTTGCCTATGCAGCTAATGAAAATGATGAGTTTGTAAAAGCAACTCGTATTGGTGATGTGGCCAAAGTTCAAGACGGCGATAGCATTGTTTTCATGAACTTCCGTGCTGACCGTGCTCGTGAAATTACTCGTGCTTTTGTTGAAAAAGACTTCGCTGGCTTTGAGCGTAAAGTTGTACCGAACCTTTCTAAATTTGTCATGCTGACACGTTATCAGGCAAGTATTGATGCACCTGTGGCATATATGCCTGAAGAGTTGAAAAACTCACTTGGTGAATATTTATCTTCTCTTGGCAAAACACAATTACGTATTGCTGAAACAGAAAAATATGCTCATGTGACATTCTTCTTTAGTGGTGGTCGTGAAGATGAATACCCAGGTGAGAAGCGTATTCTAATTCCATCACCAAACGTTGCAACATATGACTTGAAGCCTGAAATGAGTGCTTATGAAGTAACTGATGAACTCGTTAAGGCAATTAACTCAGGTGAGTACGATTTACTTGTTGTGAACTTTGCCAATGGTGATATGGTAGGTCATACAGGCGTATTTGATGCTGCGGTTAAAGCCGTTGAAGCAGTTGATACATGTTTAGGTCGTGTATACGAAGCTGTGATGGCGAAAAAAGGCCACATGCTTATTACTGCTGACCATGGTAACGTTGAGCAAATGCAGGACTACGAAAGTGGTCAGGTTCATACTCAACATACAACAGAGCTTGTACCGTTTATTTATGTTGGTCCAACACAAGCGACTATTGCAGAAGGTGGTGTACTTGCAGATGTTGCACCGACCATCCTTAATCTAATGCAGATTCCTGTACCTGCGGAAATGCAAGGTCGTAATCTGATTACATTATCTGCATAAGCGATAGGTGACTAAATGCTGCAACACAATATATATAAAGCTTTTTTGGGTAGTGTATTGATGTGTTGCAGCCACCTCGCTCTTGCTGCTCCTGTTGTAAAAGAAAAATTATCGCCTCAGCATGCTGATTCACAAGAATCTGAAGAAAGTTATGCAGAAGTCCCTATTGAATCGATTCAGCAGTTTGTACAAATTTACGGAATTGTTCGCGATAACTATGTCGATGAAAAGTCGGACGACGCTTTATTTTTACAAGCAATTAAAGGCCTTGTTAGTGGTCTAGACCGTTACTCCCGCTATTTGTCAGCTGAAGAATACCGTCAACTCATTCAATATACCGAAGGGGATCTTGCTTCGGTTGATTTCGCGTTAAGTCCAGAAGCACATATTCATAAATGGATGATTCGTGACCTGAAGGCGGGTTCAGACTCATATAAATTAGGCTTAAGAAATGGCCAAACTATTTTAAAGATCGACAATCAAGAGCTTAAGAATCTGACGCAAGATCAAGTATTTGGTCTGCTTTATGGATCGATAGGATCAACACTTCAAGTACAGACAGAAGAGTCAAATACCCCAATCAGTTTGGTTCGTAATAAAAAGATTGAAACCGATATCGAACCTGTCATGTTACATAATCAGGTATTGGTCTTAAAAATTAGAGTATTCCAGCAAGATACCGCCAATGAGATCAAACGTTTAATTGAAGAAAATAGTTCTTCGCGTTTAAAAGCCGTATTAATTGATTTACGAAATAACCCAGGTGGGCTGTTATCTGCTGCTGTTGAGTCAGCCGATTTATTTTTAAATCATGGCATTATTGTTTCTACAAAAAGTCGCTCGGAAGGCAATCAGCAATTTCAGGCTTTACCCGGTAATGATTTTCAAAATATAAAAGTTGGTATTTTAATTAATCACCGATCTGCATCGGCAGCAGAAGTTTTTACTGCTGCAATGAAAGAGCATCAACGTGCTTGGGTCATTGGTGAGAAAAGTTATGGAAAGGGCGTTGTACAAAAGCTTTTCCCTTTACCAAGTGGGGCAGCCTTACAAATGACGGTCTCACATTACTACACACCAAACGGCAATATGATTGAAGGGCAAGGTATTCAGCCTAACCAGACTTATCCCTTACCTCCAGAAATGAAAGAAGAAGTTTATTTAGATCGTGTTGCCGATCTACTTCTAAAAAGGAAGTAAGCTTTATACTTCCTGTTCAGTTTCAGTATCTAATCCAAATTTCTTCAAACGATAGCGTAAAGAACGGAAAGTCATTCCTAGTTTTTTAGCTGCTAAGGTTCGATTCCAATGAGTCATATTGAGTGCATTGAGCAAGATATCTTTTTCAATACTCTCTAAATAACGCTCCAAGCCCTCAGTAGGCAATTTCTTTACAGTCTGTGGAGCAGCAGTTACCGGACTCGGTAAGCTTTGAGATGCCGATGTTATTGGATGAGGAATATTTGCTCTTAAAGGTGCAGGATGCAAATGTGGTATATCAATCTTGGCATCGTCGCTTAAGGTAATTGCTCGCTCAATCATATTTCTTAATTCGCGAACATTGCCCGGAAAGTGCTGCTGTAACAAGTAAGTTTCAGCTGCTTCGGTTAATTGCTTAGGTGGGGTTTCCCACTCCATACAAATTTTCTGAATAAAGTGATTTGCAAGTAACAAGACATCTTCACCACGTTCACGTAGAGGCGGTAACATCAGGTCCATAACGTGGATACGGAAGAATAAATCCTGACGGAATTTGCCTTGTCTAACCAATAAATCTAAGTCTTGATGACTCGCGCTAATTACTCGAAAATCAACATCAATTTCCTGATCGGAACCGACAGGACGAATCTTTTTCTCTTGTACTGCACGGAGTAGTTTAACCTGCATACTTAATGGTAATTCGGCAATTTCATCTAAAAATAAACTACCGCCATGAGCCGATAAAATTAGGCCTTGTTTGTCTTGCGTGGCACCGGTAAAGCTCCCTTTTTTATGCCCAAACAGCTCACTTTCCATGAGTTCGGTTGGAATAGCACCGCAGTTAATCGCAATAAAAGGACCTTCACTACGGTTACTCAGCCGATGAACTAGGTTAGCAACTACTTCCTTACCTGTTCCAGATTCACCCGTAACAAATACCGGTGCTTGAGAGCGTGCAATTTTTTTAATTGCGATGCGTAATTGTTGAATAGGCAGAGAACGACCGATTAATAATTTGTTTTCTAAAGCGCTCTCGGCAAAATCACGCTCTGTTTTTTGCCGATTTAAGGCTTTCTGTAATAACTGATCTAGATGTACTTGATTGATGGGTTTGCTTACAAAATCAAAAGCACCTGCTTTTAATGCTGCAATTGCAATATCCATATTGCCGTAGGCAGTTAAAACCGCAATGGGTGTGTTGGTGTAATTTTGAGAGACATGTTTGACTAAATCTAACCCACTTCCATCGGGTAGGTTTAAATCGGTTAAACATGCATCGTAATGAAACTGTGTGAAGAGTTGTTTGGCCTGTTCAACCCGATAAGCAAGATGTGTTTTAATCCCCATTCGTGCAAGTGTCATTTGCATTAAAAGGCACAAATCTTCTTCATCGTCTACAAGCAAAACGAGTGGTTGCTGTTCTGCCATTTCCCCAAAAACCTAATAAAAAAATCAATATATTATTGGGCATTCTATTCTGAAGCATGCCCCTTGTTTTTGCTCTACATAGGTGAGCTTTGCATGGTTTGCCTCACAAAAACTATGAGACAAGTATAATCCTAAACCAGTTCCATTAATTTCGGTACTAAAAAATGGTTTAAATAATTGAGATATATCACGTTTTGAAACACCTTCACCGTAATCGATCACATCAATATAAATTTTATTTGTTTGTGAATGAATATTGATCATGACATTCGGTGAGTCGGGTGCATTGTGCCGTAGAGCATTTCGCACCAGATTGATCATGACTTGTCTTAATTGTTTTTCGTCAAATAAAAATTTTAAAGAACGATCAGAAATTTTGAGTTGAATTGAATGTTTAACGTCAGATAAATCTTCATCGAGTAGCGTATTTATAAAATTGTTTAAGTCAATCTGAATAGGGTGTGTTCTTTCACTACGAGCAAGTCCTAAGGTGTCTTGAACAATACTATCAATGCGTTTGGTTTGCTTGCCAATCATATGGCGTAAAGTATTTTGTTGTTCTAGGTTGCTGTCTTTGAGTAGCTCATTTGCTTGAACAATTGCTGCAAGGGGATTGCGAATTTCATGCGCAATACTTGCTGAGAGTTGCCCTAAAGCGGCAAGTTTGAGCTGCTGGGCTTGCTGATTAATTTGCTGGGCATCTTGTAAAATAAGCAGTGTCAGCGCTTGTTGTGGGACTAAAAGATGCTGCACTTTAATATTAATAGAATAGGTGGATAACCGAGACTCAAAAATAAATCGGTCACCTTCTTGTAAGTCACCAAACTTCAATATTTCAAATAAATCGGCATGCCATTTAGCCAAAGAATATTTTTCATTGGCAAATTGAGGAGGAATTCCTAAAAGAGAGCAAGCGGCCGGATTACTTAGAACAATGTCGTAGTCTTCATCTAGAACTAAATAGCCTTCTTCAATTTGTTCTAAGATATAACGGTTAATATTTTGTAATTGATAAAGTTCTATTGATTGGTGAAAAGTGAGTGCTTCAAGTAATTTAAAACGCTGCACAGCAATTTGTCCAATACCATGCACCACAAAAAATAAGAAGGCCAGTAGGGCGCTATTACCGATCGTGTTTAGATTGCTGTAGTCGAACAAACTACCCACGAAGCGCTGGTAAATAACTGCAATGATCGCAAGTAAGGTAATGATCAAAGACATTCTTGCGCTGAGCAAAATTGCCGAGGTAAAGATTGCAATTACATAAAGTAGACTAAGCTGTAAATTTGGTTCACCAACAGAAAAAGTCAGTAAACTCAAACAAATAACATCGACAATAAAAAATAAAGCAAGCTGACGTGTTGCCTGAGTCGCAACCAATTTAAAGCATAACAACTGGACAAGGCTTAAGAGCGAATAGCCGAGTAGTGTGTAGAAATATAAAGCAGGGTATTGCAAACTATTGTCGGTTTGCGCATTGGTTGAAACCAAAATAATAGTCAGGCTAACCGCAATAATAAGACGGTATAAACCATACCAAGTGCCCAAACGAAAAATCGTATGGGACAGGGATGAATTTAAAGGAGAGTGCATGTAAGTCTGATTATGGTTTGATCAGACCGTAACGAATCGCAAGGTGTGTGAGTTTTACATCACTATCAATTCCTAACTTTTCAAAAATACGATAACGGTAAGTATTTACAGTTTTCACACTCACAAAAAGTTTATCGGCAATTTCTTGTGCGCTAATACAGTTGACGACCATCATCGCAACTTGCATTTCCCGCTCTGATAGAGAGTCAAAAGGGGATTGTTGAGTGTCGGATAAATAAGAGCTTGCTAGCTGCTCGGCAATATCAGCACTAAAATATTTACCGCCCTGCATGACTTTATTAATTGCACGTACCATCTCGGCAATTGGCGCACCCTTGGTGATATAGCCTTTTGCACCAGCTTTTAGCAATAAAGATGGGTAGGGTTCTTCAGCAAGGCCACTTACAGCAATGACTTTGGTCTCTGGGGCTGTTTGTAATAAACGACGAGTTGTTTCTACACCACCGATGCCCGGCATGTTGACATCAAGTAGTACGACTTGCGGATGTTGCTGGCGAACGATAGCAATTGCTTCTTCCCCAGATTCGGCTTGTCCAATTACCTCAACATCTGCATGATCTTCTAACATACGGCAAATACCCGTACGTACCAGTTCATGGTCATCGACAACTAAAACTGTAATCAAGAAGACCTCCTTTCTTTCAAAAAACAAGTTTTTTGTTACATAAAGCAAAATAAGCTTGCAATGGAATGACAAAATTAGCAATCCTATTCTTCTATAGTGAGCGAATAGTTGTGCACAATTGTGTCGGTAAAGCTTTATACCTTATATCCCAAATGTAAGGCATAATGATAGTAAGCGCAAATGTGTGTCACCCTGAGTCGAGTATTGTGCCGTGAAAAATTCTAAAAAGTCTTTAATGCATGTGCTAAGCATGTCTATTTTGCTTAGTTTGAGTTCAACAAGCTTTGCAGAACTCGTCAATAACCCGTCCTCAGGGAGTACTGGTACTGCAAGTTTAAATTGGTCAGCAGCGGATGCTAGTCAACTTTTAAATGATGAAGATGATGAGCCGACGCCGCAAGGTTCAACTTCTGTAACTACAACTTTGCGTGGCGGTAATGCGCCAAAAGTTATTAGCTCTACACCTAGAGTTGCTCCAATCCGTGATACTGGGGGTTATAACGCCCAGCCGAGTGTCAGCGCACGTGCTGCACTTGTGATGGATGCACAAACAGGTGAGGTCCTTTATAGTAAAAATACCAACGCATCGGTACCGATTGCGTCTATTACCAAATTAATGACAGCAGTTGTAACGGCAGATGCGCGTTTAAACATGTCAGAAGAAATTACACTTGAGCAAATCGACTTTGCTGGTGCAAATGGTAAAAACTCAAGCTCAACCTTACGTGTTGGCGACAAGATGAACCGTGCAGAAGTTCTTCTATTTGCTTTAATGAAGTCTGAAAACCCTGCAGCGGCAGCTTTAGCACGTACTTATCCGGGCGGTCGTCCTGCATTCGTAGCAGCGATGAATGCTAAAGCACGTTCTTTGGGGATGAGTGCAACTCATTATTATGAATCAACTGGTTTAGACCCACGCAATGTTTCTTCTGCGCGTGATTTAGGGATTTTGGCGAGTACAGCATCTCAGTATGGTTTGATCCGTCAATTCTCGACAACACCAACCTATGACTTTAATTTAGGTTACCGTGTACTCAAGTCAAACAACACTAATGCTTTAGTGCGTAATGGTGGTTGGAATATCAACTTATCTAAGACTGGTTATATTAATGAAGCAGGCCGCTGTGTTGTGATGCACACGACTGTAAACTCACGTCCAGCAGTGATTGTATTGCTTGGTGAGCCAAGTACACAGGCACGTAATAACGACGCAACTAACTTATTAGGTTGGTTGAGTAATTTGCCAAAACGTATTTAAGTTAAATATTTTAAAAACGCTTCTACTAAGAAGCGTTTTTTTATGGCATTTAAAAAAGCATAAAAAAACGGCTGTATGAAACAGCCATTTTTTATAAAAACTCAGATCTTACATATTAGATAAAATCGAATCTTTTACTTGGTCCATTGTTGCATCAATTGACAACATCACTGCATCAGCACATTGTTTGATTGCAGTATCAGGATCTTTCAAGCCATTACCAGTTACTGTACATACAATTACAGAACCTTCAGCAATTTTACCCGCTTTAATGTCACGGATTGCACCACCGATAGAAGCAGCAGACGCTGGCTCAACAAATACACCTTCATACATAGAAAGTAAGCGTTGAGCTTCTAAAATCTCGCTGTCTTGAAGTTCATCAAACCAGCCTTTAGAGTCACGTACTACAGCTTTTGCATGGTTCCAGCTTTGTGGGTTACCAATACGGATTGCAGTTGCAACTGTTTCAGGGCTTTCAACTGGAGCACCACGTAAGAATGGAGCTGCGCCAGAAGCTTGGTAACCTACCATTGTTGGTAAGCCTTCTGGTTTAGGACCAGTGAATTGATCAGTCGCAGCATCATAAACAACTTGTTCGAACTGATCAGCAGGTTGGTTTGCTACAGCTTCTGTATAACCCATCCAGTGAGCGGTGATGTTACCTGCGTTACCTACTGGCAAGCAGTGATAATCAGGTGCACGGCCTAAAGCTTCAACGATTTCATAAGCAATGGTTTTTTGACCTTGCAAACGGTAAGGGTTGATTGAGTTTACAATCGTTACAGGTGCTTGATCAGCCACTTCTTTTACTAGACGCATACCATCATCGAAGTTACCACGGATTTGCATAGTGATCGCACCATACATCATGGCTTGAGCCATTTTACCCATCGCAATTTTGCCTTCTGGAATCAAAACAAATGCTTTGATACCAGCGCGAGCAGCGTATGCAGCAGCAGCAGCAGACGTGTTACCCGTAGATGCACAGATAATTGCTTTAGAGCCTTCTTCAACGGCTTTGGTTACAGCCATGGTCATACCACGGTCTTTAAATGAACCAGTCGGGTTTAAGCCCTCATATTTCACATAAATTTCAACATCTTTGCCAATAATACGTGGAATATTCTCAAGTTTAATGAGAGGGGTGTTGCCTTCACCCAAAGAGATAGCACGAGTAGTTGCCGAAACTGGCAAACGGTCACGATAACGATCTACAAGACCAGTATAACGATTGGCATTAGACATGATGGTGTTCCAATTAGAGGTGAAGCGGGAGAGGGAATCTTTCCCTCAACCTGATTAACTATCGAGCGATTCTAAACGAATTCTTACGATTTCGCCACGAATAGCAGGTAATGCTTGAATTTGCGCAAGAGCGTCATCCATTTTTGATTCAACGATTGGATCGGTCAAAATTACGATTGGAATGAGGTCTTTTAAGCGTGATTGTTGCATGATGGCATCAATACTGATTCCAGCACGGCTTAAGATGGTCGTTACATCTGCAAGTACACCAGTCTGATCTTCAGCATTTAAGCGGATGTAATAACCTGTAGTCATTTCTTCACGGCTTAAAATTGGCATATTTGTTAATGCTTCAAAAGCAAGTTGAGGAATTGTACCTGCGCCATCTTCTGTATAAGAGATGTCACGAACAATATCAATCACATCGGCAACAACCGCAGAAGCTGTTGGGCCTGCACCAGCACCAGCACCGTAGTACAGCGTTGGACCAACTGCATTTGCCTGAACTAAAACAGCATTTTTAACACCGTTTACGTTAGCAATAAGTTGCTCATCTGGAATAAGTGTTGGATGAACACGTAATTCAATGCCATGCTCAGCACGACGGGCAATACCTAAATGTTTAATGCGGAAACCAAGCTCTTCGGCATACTTCACATCTTGTGCAGTAATTTTGCTGATACCTTCGGTATAAACCTTATCGAATTGAAGAGGAATACCAAAAGCACAAGACGCTAAAATTGTAAGCTTGTGTGCAGCATCAATACCTTCAACGTCAAAAGTTGGGTCTGCTTCTGCATAACCGAGTTCTTGAGCTTCTTTTAACACATCATCAAATGCACGACCTTTCTCACGCATTTCAGTGAGAATAAAGTTACCTGTACCATTAATAATGCCTGCAAGCCACTCGATATGGTTTGCAGCAAGGCCTTCACGGATCACTTTAATAATTGGAATACCGCCAGCTACTGCTGCTTCATAAGCAATTTGCACAGCATTGTCTTCAGCTGCTTTAAATAGTTCATTGCCATGTTCAGCGAGTAAGGCTTTGTTTGCAGTAACAACTTGCTTACCGTGTTTGATTGCTTCCATGATAATTTCGTAAGCAGGGTGAATACCACCCATCACTTCTACAACCACATCTACATCGGGTTGACGAACGATGTCAAGTAAGTCTGCGCTTTGTTTAATACCTTCTAATTCAAGATCTGGACGAGGGCGGCGTGTTCCAACGTGGGTAATTTGAATTTCTCGACCGGTGCGACGTTTAATTTCAGCGGCATTTTCTTGTAGTAGTTTAAGGGCTCCTCCACCTACGGTTCCTAAACCGAGTATTGCCAGGCGAACTGGTTTCACGTCACACTCCATATCATCATTTAATCATTTAGTTGAAGCTAGATCATAGCTAAAAAAAACGCCAGACTCTAGCGCTTTTCGTGCCTGTTCAATCAATTAGAGTGCGATGTTCGGAAAAGCAGAGTAGATCAGTCTTTAAACACTGATAGAAAAAGTATTAATTATTGAAAAAACAAAGCACTGCGATAAGAGCAGCGCTTTGTTGAAGAGATAGCTGATTAATCATTCATCAGCTTAATGGATGTTATTTATCCAGTTTTTTAACCAATTCATCTGGTGTTAAGTAGCCACCCAAGTACTCGCCATCAACATTATAGATTGCAGGAGTACCATTCACGCCCATGTTTAAACCAAGTTGATATTGTTCGCGAACAGGATTTTTACATTGCGCAGGTGGAATACTAACGCCTTGTACGGCTTGGTTAAATGCAGCTTTACGGTCTGCACTACACCAAACGGCTTCCATGGTTGGCATGAATTGCTCACCACGTGGCCAAGCAATGTAACGAACCTCAATACCCTTTTCATTAATTTCAGGTATGTGCTCATGTAGTTTATGGCAATAAGGACAGCTTGCATCGGTAAACACATAAATCACATGTTTAGCATTACCGCCCTTGGCTGGGTAAACAATCAAATCTTCATTTTTTAAAGCAGCAAGGTGCTTTTTATTTTCTGAAGCTTGCAGGTTATCGCCAATATTATGCAGCTCTTTACCGCCTAAACGGATGACATCACCTTGAATAAGGTATTTACCATCACTAGTTGTATAAATCGACGTCATACCTTCGAGATTTACCCAATATAAATTAGGAACTTCAGTAGGCTTGATATCTAAAATTTTGGCGTTGATATTTGCATTCTTAAATTGTTTTTGCAAAGTTTCAATTAAACGCTGTTTAGCATTACGTTCAATAATAGTTGAAGCTTCCCCAGTAGCAGGTGCGGTCGCTGTGAGCGCATCTTCTTTTTGTGGTTTGTTTTCTTTAGAACAAGCACTGAACAACAAGCTAGAAGCCAAAGCACAGGCAAGAAAAATTTGAGATCGGGTAAAGGACATAGATAACCCTTATTTCATCAGTATTTATAGTCAGAAGCTGCTAAGCATAACAAAAAATCTAGTATGTATTGTTAAAACTTTCTTAACCTTTGTGAACGAAATCAAACGATTGTTTGCTGAATTTCAAATAATTCGTTTAAAAAATTTTAACCTCTAGGGTGATGTTTTTCATGTAATTGTTGCATTCTGACTTGTGCTACATGGGTATAGATTTGGGTAGTAGATAAATCACTATGACCCAGTAACATTTGTACTACGCGTAAATCGGCACCATGATTAAGTAGATGTGTTGCAAAGGCATGACGTAAGGTATGAGGCGACAGCTCAGCCTGAATATTGGCTTGTAAGGCGTAACGTTTAATCGCATACCAAAAGTTCTGACGACTCATAATTCCGCCATGTTGGGTTAAAAAGAGATAGTCAGTAGAGCTTTTATAGAGTTGAGGCCGAGCATCCTGCAAGTAGCGCTCTACCCAGTCACAGGCATATTGCCCTAAAGGCACTAAACGTTCTTTATTGCCTTTACCGGTAATACGTAAATAACCTTGTTTTAAATTGATCAGCTCTAAGCGTAAGTTGATTAATTCAGAAACACGTAAACCACAAGCATAAAGGACTTCAAACATTGCTCGGTCACGTAAACCTAAGGCTGTGGTAATGTCAGGCGCTTGAATAAGTGCTTCGACGTCTTCTTCTGATAAATCTTTCGGTAAAGCTCGGCCAATTTTTGGTGAGTGATGAGTCGCTACAGGATTATCGCTTCGTAATTTTTGTTCACGTAGAAACTTATAAAACTGACGTAAGGCAGATAAACAACGTGCAATTGAGCGTGGACTTTTTCCTATTTTGGTGAGTTCAATCAGTACATCAGAAATGTCCTCGCTCGACCATTTCGGCAAACTATTTTTTTTATGAAGCTCGCTGCATTGAATAAGGTCAGATAAATAGGCATTTCGCGTATGCGGACTCACTGTTTGTGCAACTAAATAGTCACGAAAACCTTGTAAAAAGCTCAAATGTTCAGGAATTTGAACAGGGCTTGGAATACGCGGTTTTTTATTTATCATAAACAATATCCTCTAAACCACTGTACTTTAAAAGAAACTTTAAGATTTGTCGATTAAAGTAGGTGAGAATTGAAATCTAACCTTATTTGGTAATTATTCTCATTTATATGTATACTAGAAGAAAAGGTTTAGGATCGGATGCGGTGCGTTTATCAGCGTTGAAAGTGAAGCAAGCGGCTACCATCACCAAAGTAGATCGGATGACACAAACGTCCGAGCAGCAAGATTTGGTCGCAATTCGTTTGGAAAGCTTGGGCTTTGTACCAGGTACTCGAGTGGAAGTGATTACCAAGGGCATTTTTGGTGGTGATCCGATCTTAATCCAAATTGGCTTTACTCGTTTCGCTTTACGTAAGGCGGAAGCGGAAAAAATCGAGATTCAGTTAGAAGGAGTACCCGCATGAGTGATGCGCTACGTATTGCCCTTGTGGGAAACCCGAACTGCGGTAAAACTTCTCTGTTTAACCATTTAACTGGAACAAGACAAAAAGTTGCTAACTATGCGGGCGTAACTGTAGAGCGTAAAGTCGGTAACTTTCAGTTACCTTCAGGCCGTGCAGTTCGTGTACTGGATTTGCCAGGTACCTATAGTTTGCAGGCAACCAGTCCAGATGAAGAAATTACCCGTGATGTCTGCCAAGGCAAAATTGCCGAAGAAGGGCAGCAAGATGCTTTTTTATGTATTGTCGATGCGACCAACTTAAAACTGCACTTGGGTTTGGTGCTTGAAATTATTGAATTAGGACGCCCAATTCTGGTTGTGTTGAACATGATGGATGAAGCGCGTCGTCGTGGTATCCAGATCAATACACAGAAACTCTCTGAGCGTTTAGGTGTTCCAGTTGTTGAAACAGTTGCCGTACGTAACTCAGGCATTGAAAACTTATTGCATGCGCTTGACCAAGAAAAATATACCGTACCGCATACAGAGCTAAGTGGTTTAAGTGGTGGACATCATCAAAAAATCGAAATGATTTTTAAAGATGTGGTCAATTTTGTTGATCATGATGATAAGCGTACTGATTTTCTAGATCGAATTTTCTTACATCCTGTGTTGGGTTTACTCAGCTTGGCAGTGATGATGTTTATTGTGTTTCAGGCGGTATTCGCTTGGGCGGAACCTTTTAAAGCTGCAATTGAAGATGGCGTAATCCCATGGTTAGGTGAATGGTTAAATGGAGCTATTCATCAGCCTGTGCTACGCAGTTTAGTGGTAGATGGTGTTCTGGCGGGAGCGGGCACAGTATTGGCATTCTTGCCACAAATTTTGATTCTTTTCTTCTTTATTTTGGTGCTCGAAGAATCAGGTTATTTACCGCGTGCTGCGTTCTTGCTCGATAAATTAATGTTTAAAGCTGGCTTGAGTGGCCGTTCTTTTATTCCATTATTGTCGAGTTTTGCCTGTGCGATTCCCGGTATTATGGCAACCCGAAGTATTAGTGATTCACGTGACCGTTTTACTACGATCATGGTTGCACCTCTCATGACATGTTCGGCACGTTTGCCTGTCTATGCCTTGTTAATCGGTGCATTTATTCCAAGTCAAACTGTTTTAGGAATCTTCAATTTACAAGGTTTGGTGCTGTTTGGTTTATACATGGCGGGTATCTTAAGTGCGCTTTGTGTTGCCTTTGTGATGAAGTTCTTGCGTAAAGACAAATCACAGCATGCCTTGTTAATGGAGTTGCCAAGTTATCGTTTTCCTGACCCAAAAAGTATTGCTATTGGGTTGATGGAACGCGCAAAGATTTTCTTGCGTCGTGTTGGTGGGATTATTGTTGCATTAACCATTATTCTTTGGTTCTTGTGTACTTTTCCTCAGGCGCCAGAAGGTGCAACGCTACCGGCAATTGATTATAGCTTCGCGGGTATGGCGGGGCACTTGATTCAGCCTTTGTTTGCACCACTTGGCTTTAACTGGCAAATCGTGGTGGCATTAATTCCTGCGATGGCTGCTCGTGAAGTTGTAGTCGCAGCATTAGGTACGGTATATGCGTTGTCTGGTGCTGATGATAATGCTGTTGCACAGGGGCTTGCCCATTTGATTAGTGCAAATGGCACAGGCTGGTCACTGGCTACAGGCTTGTCTCTATTGGTCTGGTTTGTTTATGCACCGCATTGTTTAGCAACTTTGGCTACGGTACGCCGTGAGACAGGCTCATGGAAACATGTGGCAGTCATGACGGCTTATCTATTTGGTTTAGCTTATCTCATGTCATTTTTAACCTATCAAATTGCATCACGCATTTGGGGTTAATAGGAGGCGCTTATGTTTGATTACCTTATTGTTGCTGTATTGGTGTTGTGGAGTGCCATTGTTGTCTTTAAAAAGGTATTTCCTCAAACATCTGCTTCAGTATTTCTTGCCCTATCAACCCAGTGTCAACGGTTGGGCTGGCAGCGTTTGGCGACATGGCTGAAGCCTAAACAGGCTGCAGGTTGTGGCGGCAATTGTGGTTGTTCTACGGATGATACTCCTGCGCAAAAGTCCGCTCCGGTACAAACGGTGAAGTGGCGTTAATTTTTCTGTATAAAAAGCCATCGAATGATGGCTTTTTTACGCACTGACACAAAAAAAGTAGAATAAAAGTCAAACTGAAAAAGTATTCAAAACAGCAAAGTGCTAACATTTTTGCCATTCTGTCGATTGATAAATTGTGGGGCAAAAATGTTAATACAACGTGGTGGGTTAAAAGTTGTAGCAGGCTTGGGTATATCAGGTGTTTCTGCTGTAAATTTCCTGCATGAACAAGGCTACCAAGTTGCAGTAACGGATTCTCGCCCCACACCTCCTGGACATGATCAAATTCCTGCAGATGTGAAGACTAGTTTTGGTCAACTCGATCAAGAATTATTACTACAAGCAGAAGAAATTGTTTTAAGCCCGGGCCTTGCACCACAATTACCAGAAATTCAAGCTGCCATTGCTCAGGGTATTTCTGTAGTAGGGGATATTCAGCTACTTCGCCGTGCAACTGATGTACCGATTGTTGCGATTACGGGTTCAAATGCGAAGAGTACGGTTACTACTCTAATGGGCTTAATGGCGAAAGATGCCGGTAAGAAAGTTGCAGTTGGTGGCAACCTTGGACGCCCAGCTCTAGATTTATTAAAAGATCAACCAGAGTTATTGGTACTTGAGTTATCAAGTTTCCAGTTAGAAACCACATCTCACTTAAATGCTGAGGTGGCTGTGGTATTGAACATGAGTGAAGATCACTTGGATCGTCACGGCAACATGTTAGGTTATCACCAAGCAAAACACCGTATTTTCCAAGGTGCGAAGAAAATTGTATTTAACCGTGATGATGCTTTGAGCCGTCCTCTTGTACCTGATACAACCCCAATGCAAAGCTTTGGTCTAAATGCACCTGACTTAAATCAGTACGGCGTTTTAAGAGATGCTGACGGTACACTTTGGCTTGCTCGTGGCTTGCAGCGTTTAATTAAAAGTTCAGACTTATATATTCAAGGTATGCACAACGTAGCCAATGCTTTAGCGTGTTTAGCATTAGGTGAAGCAATTGGCTTACCTATGGAGTCTATGCTTGAAACTTTAAAACATTTTAAAGGTTTAGAGCATCGCTGTGAGTATGTAAAGACCGTACATGATGTACGTTATTACAATGACTCTAAAGGAACCAATGTTGGTGCGACCCTTGCAGCAATTGATGGCTTAGGTGCTGCGATCGAAGTGAAGAAAGGTAAGGTTGCCCTAATTTTGGGTGGACAGGGTAAGGGCCAAGACTTTGCTCCTTTACGTTCTTCTATCGAAAAGTATGCCAAAGTTGTGGTATTGATTGGTGAAGATGCTCCGGTCATCGAACAAGCCATTCAAGGTGCAACTAAAATTTTACATGCAGCAACGCTTAAAGAAGCTGTAGAGCTGTGTCAACGTGAAACACAAGCTGAAGATGTGGTATTGCTATCACCAGCATGTGCAAGTTTTGATATGTTTAAAAGTTATAATGACCGTGGTCAGCAGTTTGTTGCCTGCGTCAATTCGTTGGTTTAAAGAAAATATGATTAGGAATGTAGTATGGCAGGCTTAGCTCAGACCACAATCCAGAAAATCAATCATTGGTATGAACGGATATTGCCGAAATGGCCAACGGAAGTGACGCCACGTAATGTCTTGATTTTCTGTGTCGTTGCATTGTTATGTATCGGTTCGGTGATGGTAGCATCTGCTTCGATGCCTTATGCAGAATATATGCATGAGAATCCGTTTCATTATGTCATCCGCCATGCAATTTCTATTGCAGTTGCTGGGGTAGTGGCGTATTTGACCTACCGAATCTCACTCAATACATGGTTTAAAAATACTTTTCCGCTGTGGTTGTTAACCATGGTTCTGTTACTTGCTGCTTTGGCGGTAGGTTCGGAAGTCAATGGTTCTACTCGTTGGATTAAAATCGGTGGTTTTACCTTGCAGCCTACAGAAGTTGCCAAGGTCATGATGGCAATCTTTACAGCAGACTACGTGGTACGCCGTGCTAAAGAGGTTCGTACGCACTGGAAAGGTTTACTGCGTTTAAGTGGTGTGATGGCAATTACGGTCGGTTTGATTATTGCCGAACCTGACTTGGGTGCTACGATCGTTATCGTCATGATGATGGTTGGGGTGTTCTTTTTAGCAGGTGCGCCGCCAACACAGTTCTTGATTATGCTTGGTGCGATTGTCACCGGTATTGTGTTTTTGATCTTGTTTGAGCCTTACCGTTTCCAGCGTTTGATTTCATTTACTGACCCTTGGGCAGACCCATTAGGTGTGGGTTATCAGTTATCAAACGCACTCATGGCATTTGGTCGTGGTGAATGGTTTGGAACAGGTTTGGGGCATAGTGTTCAAAAGCTATCTTATTTACCTGAAGCGCATACTGACTTTATGTTGGCCGTGTTAGGTGAAGAGTTTGGCTTCTTTGGTATTTCGATTGTCATTGGTTTGTCTTTCTTGATGTTGGCTTGTTGTATCAAAATTGGTCACCGTGCTTTGAAACATCATTATCTTCGCGCAGGCTATTTGGCTTATGGCATTAGTATTATTTTCTTACTCCAGATTTTGGTAAATGCGGGTATGAACATGGGCTTAATGCCAACCAAAGGTTTAACTCTGCCATTTATTAGTTATGGTGGTACATCTTTAATGATGTGTGCAGCTATGATTAGCTTGATCTTAAAGATTGATGCATCAACTCAAGAAGTGAACCCTGAAAGAGAAGAATCAAACTTCTAAAGTATTTCAGTTGTTATAAAAAGCCCGATATCAAATCGGGCTTTTTTATTTATAGATATATTCCGCCAAGCTCTTGCCCGTGAGGAATTAAATCTACATTCCACTGTGCTACGGCTTGCTTGAGCATCACTTCGGGGCGGTCTAAATCAACGTTTGGTTGGCCTAGTGCTTGTATGGCTTGTTGTAGTAATTGAGGAGCTTTAGTTAAATCGAGTGCTTGAGCAAGATTTTGTTTAGAAAGCTTTTGCCCTTGATCATTCATGGCGAGTGGGAGGTGCATATAGCTGAGTTTAGGATAACCGAGGAGCTGACCCAGCCAGATTTGACGTTCGGTGTTATCTAAGAGGTCTGCGCCACGAACAACGTGAGTAATACCTTGTAGATAATCATCTACAACTACAGCAAGTTGGTAGTTAATAATGCCATCGCGGCGTTTAAGAACAAAGTCCCCAAGGTCGTATTGCAGATTGGAGCAATGATGTCCTTGTAGGCGGTCATCGAAACAAATTTGCTGATCTTGAACTTTTACCCGAATCGCTTGACCGTGAAAATCAAGATTCAGATCACGGCAGGTACCTGCATAGATTGCATTTGAACCGAGCATTTTACGGGTACACTGACAAGCATAAACGAGACCCTCTTTTTTAAGTTGGTCTAATACGCTTTCATAAATGTCTAGGCGGTCTTTTTGAAAAATGATCTCGGCATCTGGATCGAACTGAAAAGCTTCAAGTGATGCGAGTATATGGTCTTCACTACCGGGGTAGATACGGGGAATGTCGGTGTCTTCAACACGAACTATCCATCGCCCTTGATGAGCTCTGGCATCACAATAGCTGGTAACAGCCGTAATGAGTGATCCGAAATGTAAAGGGCCGGTTGGCGAGGGCGCAAACCGACCTGAGTATGAGCAGCGATTAAGCGGAACATTGTTCCGCCGCTGCGCAAGAGAAAAGCTATGCTTTTCTGGCAGGCGATTTAACTGCTGCGCAAGAGCCGAGTTGTACTCGGCTAGAGAATTCTCAACAGTCACAATTAACCGTTATTTTGCTTCTCTTTAATTTCTGCCAAAGTTTTGCAGTCAATACATAACGTTGCAGTTGGACGTGCTTCTAAACGACGTAAACCGATTTCGATACCACAAGTTTCACAGAAACCGTAGTCTTCGTTTTTAATCGCTTCCATAGATTGTTCAATTTTACGAATTAACTTACGCTCACGGTCACGTGTACGTAATTCAATTGCAAATTCTTCTTCTTGGGTAGCACGGTCATTTACGTCTGGCAATGCAGTTGATTCGTCTTGCATCGTATTTAAAGTACGATCAACTTCAGACATTAATTCAGCTTTCCATGCTTGCAGAATTTGTCGGAAATGCTCGAGCTGTCCTTCAGACATGTACTCTTCATTTTTCTTAGGTTGATAAGGTGCAATACCAAATAAACTTGCAGTTGTGCCTACGTCAGAAGTTTTAGGTTTCACTTTACGTGCACGTTTTGCAGAAGCTTTATCACCTTCTACTACAACTTCTGTATGTTCATCCAAAACTTGGTTGTGGTTGTCATTCGCCATAATAGGGCATTCCTCATCATACACGTATTATCTATACGCAAAAAATATGGTGATATGCAAGTGTTTTTATAGAAAACCATCGATGGATTTTTCCATCGGGTCGTCATCATATAGATTTTTCCTGCAAGATGATAGTCATTCCGACCCGTAAATATTTTCAAAACGTGTTTGCACTAGTCATAATTCTATATAAGCATATAAAAAATAGGGCTAATAGCCTGAAATATCAGTATTTATACGGGTTTTAAAATTTTCAAGTCGAAACACTTTTGTTTCAAAACTACCATCGTTATTCAGACGAATGTAACGATAACCCGGGGCATTTTGATCGAGTGCAAAATCATTACTAAACGGCTTAAACTGTACACTTGTGGAAGGTGTCGAGAAAAATTCGATGCCTTGCCAAATATTCAGAGAGTCTTGATGGACGTGTCCGCAAACTAAAGCTTTTACATTTTTAAATGGGCTTAACGTATCAAGAAGAACATTCGAGTTTTGAAGCTTATGGTGATCAATCCATTTTGATTTCATGGCAAATGGATGGTGATGACAAGCCAGTAAAACTGGATGATCTGCAAATTCCTCAAGTAGATTTGCTAAATTTTCTAATTGCTCCGAAGACAAATGACCATCCACTTTTCCCTTTACCGCGCTATTGAGCATAATCACTCGCCAGTTGCCTAAACCGACCACCACAGGTTGCTGATGGTTTTCGTTATGCAATGGAAAGTGGTCAACATTGTCATGATTGCCGAGAGTCTGGAAAAATGGCAGGCCCAAGGTTTGCATAAAGTTGAGGTAACGTTTGTAAGTAACAGGTGTTGGTGCTTGTGCGAGGTCTCCAGTATGAATAATCGCATCGGCTTCGGGATGTTGTTTTAATATCTGTTGAATAATGGCATGGAAACTTTCTTCAGGATTCATCCCCACAAATTCTAGCTGTGGATACTCCAATAAATGTGTATCGGTAATTTGTATGATGACATGATTTTTTTGTGAAAGTGTTGAGACTTGAAAAGTCACCGTCCTACCTCTTCGGATTTATTATCGTTTTGCTGTGTTGAGCCAGCCATTGTAATGCCATAATAACAGGGGCATTTCTTAAACGTCCGCTGTCGAGTAGTGTTTGAATTTCACTATAACTAAACAAATGCAGCTGAATATTTTCACCCTCATCATCTACGCCAAAAATACCGCCTTCAGCGGGTAAATTGGTTTGGGCAACATACAGATGAAATAGCTCTGAACATGCGCCTGCTGATGGATAAAAACTAAATAGATGTTCTAAATCCTGAACTTCACAACCTGATTCTTCAAGGCTTTCGCGTCGAATGCAACTTTCTGGTGACTCATTGCCATCTAACACACCCGCGATAATTTCGAGTTGCCACGGCGATTGAGAGTCATCTAAAGCACCAACACGAAACTGTTCAATCAGGGCAAATTGTTGTTTTTGATCATTGTAGAGTAGTACTCCAGCCGCTTCAGGCCGATGCACAAGTTCGCGCTGCAATACAGGAGTATATTCAGATTGATTAAATAGACGATGTCGAAGGCTGACTTTTTCAACTTGAATAAAACCACGGAACAGAGATTCACGTGATGTTACTTCGACATCTTTAGATGTATAACTTGGACGCTCGACAATACTCATGATTCGATCAGGACGAAATCTATTTATTTCATCCTAACCGAGAATCATGGCTAGGCAAGTGTTTTTTTTGAATATTTACACTTTATGATACAGTTTTTGTCCTTGCTCTTGATAAACCTCTTTCATCGCTTTGAGGCCTTCTTCAACCTCTGAATCGCTATTGGTGAGATTGTTGGCATAGTCGCGGACATTCTGAGTGATTTTCATTGAACAGAATTTCGGACCACACATTGAGCAGAAGTGTGCAGATTTATGCGCTTCTTTTGGTAAAGTCTCGTCGTGCATGCTGCGCGCTGTATCTGGATCTAAACTTAGGTTGAACTGGTCGTCCCAACGGAATTCAAAACGGGCTTTAGACAAGGCATTATCACGCACCTGTGCACCCGGATGGCCTTTAGCAAGGTCGGCTGCATGTGCTGCGATCTTGTAGGTAATAATTCCGTCTTTCACATCTTTCTTGTTTGGCAAACCTAAATGTTCTTTAGGTGTTACATAGCAAAGCATTGCTGTGCCATACCAACCAATCATAGCTGCACCAATAGCAGAAGTGATGTGATCGTAACCCGGAGCGATATCAGTCGTTAAAGGTCCAAGCGTATAGAATGGTGCTTCTTTACACACTTCTAACTGCAAGTCCATGTTCTCTTTAATCATGTGCATTGGTACGTGGCCCGGACCTTCGATCATGACCTGAACATCATGTTCCCATGCGCGGTGAGTCAGTTCACCTAGTGTTTTAAGTTCGCTGAACTGCGCTTCGTCATTTGCATCTTGAATACAACCCGGACGTAAGCCATCACCTAAACTAAATGACACGTCATAGGCTTTCATGATTTCACAAATTTCGTCGAAATGAGTGTATAAGAAGTTTTCTTCATGATGCGCTAAACACCACTGCGCCATGATTGAACCACCACGAGACACAATACCTGTTAAGCGGTTTGCTGTAAGTGGCACATAGCGAAGCAATACACCTGCGTGAATCGTGAAGTAGTCAACGCCTTGTTCGGCTTGTTCAATCAGCGTGTCTTTAAAGATTTCCCATGTTAGGTCTTCTGCAACACCATCCACTTTTTCAAGCGCTTGATAAATAGGTACGGTACCGATTGGAACAGGTGAGTTACGAATAATCCATTCACGTGTTTCATGAATGTTTTTACCTGTCGACAAATCCATAATGGTGTCGGCACCCCAACGGGTTGCCCATGTCATTTTCGCAACTTCTTCATCAATTGAAGAGCCAAGCGCTGAGTTACCAATATTGGCATTAATCTTAACCAAGAAATTGCGGCCAATAATCATTGGCTCAAGTTCGGGGTGGTTAATGTTGGCAGGAATAATAGCGCGGCCTTCAGCAACTTCTTGGCGAACAAATTCAGGCGTAATTTCTTTTAAATTTTTTGCACCAAAGTTTTGACCTGGGTGCTGACGCATATCTACAGCTTCGCGTTGGCGCTGATTCTCACGAATCGCAATATATTCCATTTCAGGCGTGATAATACCTTGCTTGGCATAGTGCATTTGCGTGACATTTTTACCAGCTTTAGCACGGCGCGGGTTTTGAATGTGAGCAAAACGAATGTCAGCGGTACGAATATCTTTTAAACGTTCTTGACCAAACTTTGAAGTTAAACCCGCAAGTACGTCAGTATCGTTACGTTCTTCAATCCATTTTTGGCGAACTGAAGGTAAACCTTTATTTAAATCGATTTGAACATTCGGGTCGGTATAAACACCTGAAGTGTCATAAACCATAACAGGAGGGTTATGTTCACCGCCAAGACCAGTAGGGGTATCGGTTAAAGAAATTTCTCGCATTGGAACCTGAATATCAGGACGAGAGCCTTCAATATAAACTTTTTTTGAAGCGGGTAAGATGCGAGTTAAATCTTTTGCATCTTGTTCATGTTGTGCTGAAATTTCAGCAGAAGAAAGATTCGTTAACTGGTTCATCACATGATCCTTATGAATAACATCAACGAATCAAGCACGACCAAAAACGATGGCGGATTTATCTTTATAAGATAAATTTAAGGCTGTAAGTTTTCAGATGGCTTGATTCCTACGCAGGTCTTAACCTGATCAGGTTCAACGGTACTTGTGATCAAACTTGTGTTGCGACAACACGGAATTTACACAATCTCAGCGAGCTATTACTCGCGCTCCGTCAAGCGATTTAAAGACTAACATGTTTTAGGTTGGCTGGCATTGTCAATTTGTATCTATACAAACTGCATCCATGTGGCAGTCACGGTAGCTTTGAGTATTCCATGGTGACTCTAATTTTAATAACTGCTCAAGCTGTTCATGCACAATCTGATAGGTTGATTTCTTTTGCCCATTTTCATCAGTTAAATCTGTCTTAAATTGAGTATTACGCTCATCTACAGGAGTGGCAATAAACTTCAAAAATTGTTGGGCGGGTTTTGCTAAACTAGATTGGTTTTGTGTAGATAAGAAACGGATTTGTTGAAGCGCATCTTTATCAATCCATGTGTTTGGAGCAAACTCATCGGACACAGGCGTATTATCTAGACCAAAGAAAATAAAATATCGGTACTCATTAAATAATAATTTTGCATCACTAATAAAATAACTCTTTGGATATTTTTGAATAAATTTTTCCCAAAACAATGCACGTTCGGTGAGCTCTTTCCATGAAATAGCCAAAGCACCATCGTCATAGAAAATGTCTTTATTGTCTTTTGCCATACGCGTTAAGAACTCTTTTTGGTCAGTGGGTAGGGCTTTAGCAAAAACATCAACTAAATAGTTCGGCTGACGGCGATAAGTAAACATACCTTCACCTTGATAAAGTAGTTCAATATAGGCTTGGCCTTCATGTTGAATCAGATATTGATCACGAGTACTAAGCTGATCGAATAACTTTTTCTTGGTTTTCATTGTTTTTTTCGCATCTAATGGTTCTTTTTCTAAAATGGCATAGCCAAAAGCTTCAAACGCTTTTGCTGTTTTTTCATTATATTCTTGTTTTAGAAAACGCTGATACATGGCGGTTGAAGCATTAATCAGCTTCAGTTGTTCATCATTTTTTAATAATGGGACACAGGTTTTGAGTTTTTCGTTAATTTGATTTAGGTCCTCTATTTTACTATTTTGATTAATCGTGTACATAGCTACCATAATTTGTAAGCAGCTACTGTCTTGTTTTTGAGTGGCCTTTTGCTCAGTTGATTTTTGCTCTTTAGATACAGTTTGATCTTGCTCTGATGTTTTATTGCAACCAGCTAAAAGTAGTGCACTGCACATACTCATCATTAGAACTTTTTTCATCTTTATATTTTTATCAAAGTAAACATTGCTCAAATTATAACTCGGAAAAAGATTGCATCATTGTTAGAAATCTTTATTATTAGGTAGATCGGTCTACTTAATTAAAAGCTATGAATGATAAAACAGCAAGACAGAAAATTCTCGATGCCGCTTCAACTTTGTTTTATAACGATGGCATTACTGCAACTGGCATTAACTCAGTTACGACTAAAGCAGATGTAGCCAAAATGTCGCTTTATAATAATTTTGCTTCAAAAGGTGAATTGGTCGATGCCTATATTGCTGCGCGACATCAAGAGTGGCTAGACCTTTATCAAAACCGTTTAGCAATAACAAAAACAGCTAAAGAAGCTATTTTAGCGGTATTTGATGCCTATCAAGACCATGCGGAATTTGCCTATGAGAAGGGCTTTCGAGGATGTGGGCTTTTAAATGCTGCCGCAGAGTTTCCCACAAATAGTTCAGGAAGAAATGCTGTAAGGCAGCATAAAGAACAAGTTGAGGCTATTGTTGCCGAGCATTTAAAAAAATTAATACCAGACTCACAGCGTGTTAACTATGTGGCTACGCAGCTTTCATTTCTTTTAGAAGGCTCTATGGCAAGAGCAGGCTTAGAAGGTAACAGTCGTCAACTTCTATTAGCAAAGCAAATGGCAGAAGATATTTTAGATCGAGAATGCCCACATGATTAGCTTCATTAAAAATAGTAGTTATGGCGGCACAATTGCGATTTTAGTTGCCTCTGTTTTGTGGGGAACAACAGGTACTGCGGCCGCATTTGCACCGACACTTGGCCCACTTGCTATTGGTGCCGCAGCGATGGGTGGAGGAGGTCTTTTACAAGCTTTAGTTGCATCTCGAGCGATACGTGAAAACCGACAATTTATAAGGGAAAATCTTTTAATACTGCTTTTGGGGGTAGTGGCGGTTGGTATTTACCCTTTGGCTTTTTATTCCTCAATGCATTATGCCGGCATTACGATTGGTACTGTGGTTTCAATTGGTTCTGCTCCACTAATCGCAGCAATTTTAGAGCGATTCTTTGATCGCAAAGCTTTGTCTGCCATCTGGTTTCTAAGTTTTATTTGCGGTGTACTTGGCGTAACGATGTTGTCGATGGGTGAAAGTCATGCAGTTCAAGATAGTACAAATCAATGGAATAAATACTTCGGTATTTTTCTTGGTCTTGTCGCAGCTACAACTTATTCGCTTTATTCATGGGCTGCAAAAAGATTAATAGATCGCGGTGTTGCCTCTAAGGCTGCAATGGGCATGATTATGGGTGGTGGAGCAATTATTTTGCTTCCTACCTTGTTGGTTACAGGTGGAGGGTTATTAGAAAGCTCAACCAATTTACTTGTAGCTGGCTATATGATGCTGATTCCTATGTTTTTGGGTTATTTACTTTTTGGCTTCGGATTAAAAACGGTTAATGCGAGCAAAGCGACCACCTTAACTTTATTTGAACCTTTAGTTGCTGCGATTTTTGCAATTGTGTTGGTAGGTGAGCATGTTTCATGGTTAGGTTGGATCGGCATGTTTTTGATTTTTATTTGTATTTTAATATTATCAAAAACTCGGAACACTTAAAAAAACTAAAACTTTTAATGGCTTGAGTTTGATTCGAATTTTTCTTAGTCTTAAAGCCAAGTTTTATCGTTGATTTAAACAATGAAAATAAAATTAATGCTTGTGGCGGGTTTATGGAGTTTTACCTCGTCGAGTTTTGCTCTGGATTTAGTTGAAACTTATGAGCGCGCGAAACAAAATGATCCGACATGGCAAGCGAATCAACAACAATTTGAAGCAGATCAGCTCAATTTAGGTTTAGCAACGGGTGCTTTACTACCTACAGTTACCTTGTCTGGAAAAATTAATCGTAATAGCCAAACCGTAAAACGTTCAAATTTTCCGGGTGTTGATCAAGAAGGGTTGTCAGATGCTTTGGTGAGTAATACCTCGACCACCAAACAAGCAACTTTATCTGCTCGTCAGCCTCTTTTTCGTATGGATGCATGGGAAGGTTATAAGCAGGTTAAAACCTCAGTTGCACTCAGTGAAATCACTTTAAGACTGCAAAAACAAGATCATGTTTTAAACGTGGCCGAAGCTTATTTTAATGTACTTCGTCAGCAAGCACTTACTGCTGCATATTTACAAGAAGAAAAAGCTTTGCTTGAACAGCTCAATATGATGAATGCCAAGCTTAAAGAAGGTTTGGTAGCGCGTAGCGATGTCAGTGAAGCAAATGCCCAATATCAAAGTGCCAGAGCCAACCGTATTGCGACCAATGTACAGATTTTATTAGCTCAAGAGCAACTATCTGAATATATTGGCCCTTATCAGGATAAGCTTGCCGTACTGCGAAGTGATTTTACTTTTCAAAAACCTTATCCAGCCCAGCTTGATGATTGGTTAAGTTTAGCCCAACAACAAAATTTAAAGATTCAGCAAGCACGTTTACAACGACGATATGCTGAAGATCAACGTCGTGTGGAAAAAGCTGCACTTTATCCACAGATAGACGCAGTTGCGAGTTATGGTTATACCAAACAAACCCCAGAAACTCTTATTTCGACTGACGGGAAGTTTGACCAGGTGGGCGTAGAGATGAATTGGAATTTATTTAATGGAGGACAGACCCGAACCTCTATTAAAAAAGCCAGTGTAGAGTTAAATAAAGCACAAGCCCAACTCGATGCAGCCATTCGCCGTGCCAATGTTGATGTAAAAAGTGCTTTTATGCAGGTAGATACCGATCGAGCAAAACTTGAAGCAAGAAAGGCGGCAATGGACTCATCAGCACTTGTTTCTCAAGCTTCAAAAGCAAGTTATAACGAAGGCTTAAAAAGTATGGTCGATGTTTTATTGGCGCAGCGTAATGCTTTTTCTGCAAAACAGGATTATCTTAATGCTCAATATGACTATTTATTAAATGTACTGCGTTTAAAAGCTGCTGTAGGTCAGTTAGGTGAAAAAGATCTGGTCGAATTAAACAGCTGGTTAACGTATCAGTAATAAAAAATGCTTTTATCTGAAATTTAATTTTGTCATAAAAATTTAATGATTGATGTGTTTTAATGCTCAATCATTTTATCCCTGCGCCATCATGTTGGAGGCTTCCCTTGAGTCCGAGTAATCCGGTGTTAAGCCATCATATTTCTTCTCAATTTAATGAAGATTTGCAAGATGTGAACACAAAGTTTATGACCATGGGTGGCTTGGTCGAACAACAGGTTGCCAATGCAATTCATTCTTTACTTGATACAGATGCAAACTTAGCAATTGATGTTCAATTTAAAGATAATGCAGTCAATCAATATGAACGTGATATTGATGAAGGTCTGACACTGATTTTGGCGCGTCGTCATCCAGCCGCAATTGACTTGCGTATGGTGATTGCAATGAGCAAAGCCAATACCGACCTTGAACGTATTGGGGATGAGGCTGCAAAAATTGCCCGTATTGCACAAAACCTCTGTGAAGAGGGTGGATCACCTCGCGGTTACATGGAAACCCGTCATATTGGTAACCAAGTACGTGTCATGATTCACGATGCACTTGATGCTTTTGCACGTTTAGATGCAGATCAAGCTTTACGTGTACTTTTAGCTGATGCGGATATTGATCGCGAATATCAGTCAGCAACACGCACTTTAATGACCTATATGATTGAAGACCCGCGTCATATTGCTCGCGTGATTAACGTGATGTGGGTTTTACGTTCTTTAGAGCGTATTGGTGACCATGCACGTAACATTGCTGAACAAGTAATTTATATGGCGAAAGGTTTTGATGCGCGCCATACCAAAATTGAAGAAATTGAAGCTAAAGTCCACGAAAAGTAATACTTGAGCTGAAATATCTAAAGGCCTTGTTTGAAAACAAGGCTTTTTTTATTTGTTTAAAAATAATAGATAAAAAAATGTCCCGAACTTTGGGGGGAAGTTCAGGACAGAAAATCAAGTGCATTAAGAGAAAACACGACAGGGATCATGTCTCACTTGCTATGAATTAATAATAAGGTTGCAGCCAATTCATGTCATGTAGAGTCCTGTGCGCTCTATGTAAGGCTTTATATGTTTGTGTAAGTTTCACGTAAAAAAAGGCAGGTCTATGTATATAGACCTGCCTTTTGAATGACGATAAGGTTAGAGCAAGCTAATTATTCAGGTTTCCAACCTTCTGCTTTTTCAACGCTTTCATCATTATTGAAGAACTTCTCACGTTGTTCTTCAAGGAATTTTTTCGCTTCTGGATCAAACACGTTTAAACGCTTTTCATTAATCAGCGTAGTTTGGTGTTGTAGCCACTCTTGCCATGCTTGCTTAGAAACATTTTCAAAAAATTCTTGGCCCTTGGCACCAGGAAACGGAGCAAAGTCTAATCCTTCCATTTCCTTTTGATATTTACGGCAAAATACTTGTCGACTCATTTTGTATCCTTAAGCGTATAACTGTTCTAGACGTGTATGGGCACGAGCAATTGCAGCTTCAACCTGTTTTGGTGAAGTTCCGCCAATATGATCACGTGCATTTACCGAAGCTTCTAGTGTCAAAGCTTTATCAAATACATCTGCTGTAATTAGGTCAGAGAATTGCTGTAATTGCTCAAGTGTTAACTCAGATAGATCTTTTTCTTCAGCCACACCTAATGCAACAGCTTTACCCACAATTTCATGCGCATCACGGAACGCAACGCCTTTTTTCACTAAATAGTCAGCAAGGTCAGTTGCAGTTGAGAATCCACGAAGAGCAGCTTCACGCATGATTTCAATATTTGGAACCAATGCAGGAATCATATCTGCAAATGCCATGAGTGAACCACGAACCGTATCGATTGCATCAAATAAAGGTTCTTTGTCTTCTTGGTTGTCTTTGTTGTATGCCAATGGTTGACCTTTCATGAGCGTAAGCAAGCTAATTAAGTCACCAAATACACGGCCAGATTTACCACGGATGAGTTCTGGAACATCTGGGTTTTTCTTCTGTGGCATGATTGACGAGCCAGTACAAAAACGGTCAGGAATGTTCACAAATTTAAACTGTGCAGAAGTCCAAAGAATAAGTTCTTCAGACATACGTGATAAATGCATCATGATTAAAGATGCGGCTGCATTAAATTCAATAGCAAAATCACGGTCAGATACAGCATCGAGAGAGTTTTCAGATACCGCTTCGAAACCAAGTAATTCTGCTGTGTAAGCACGATCAATTGGGTAAGTAGTACCTGCAAGAGCCGCAGAACCAAGTGGCATACGGTTAACACGCTTACGGCAGTCTTGAAGACGTTCAGTATCGCGAACCAACATTTCAAACCATGCCAATAAGTGATGGCCAAAAGTTACTGGTTGAGCTGTTTGTAAATGAGTGAAGCCCGGCATAATGGTATTTACATTTTTGGCAGCCAAGCCCAACAAACCTTTTTGTAAACGCTCTAATAAGCCTAAAATATCATCAATTTCGTCGCGTAGATAAAGACGGATATCAGTTGCAACTTGGTCATTACGACTACGACCAGTGTGAAGTTTTTTACCTGTAATGCCAATACGCTGAGTCAAACGTGATTCAATGTTCATGTGAACATCTTCAAGATCGATACGCCATTCAAAGTTTCCAGCTTCAATTTCTGCGCGAATGGTGCTTAAACCTTCAATAATGTCGTCTCGTTCTGCTTCTGTCAGTACGCCAACTTTCGCAAGCATGGTAGCATGCGCAATCGAACCAGCGATGTCTTGCTTATAAAAACGTTGGTCAAACTGAACAGAGGCAGTAAATTCTGCTACAAAAGCGTCTGTCGCTTCAGAAAAACGACCACCCCACATACCAGAGGTTTGGTTTGGGGCTGCTGAATTAGGGGGATTTGAAGATGTGGTCATGGTGGCTCAGTAAAATAAAAAAGAGTATATCACTTGCCGAAGCTCAACAAACAAAGTTGTTTTCTACAGCATATCGAAATCAAAATTCCTCCTATTTTTTTACGAAAATTGATCGTTGGCAACATTTATTAGAATTAATTATCGCAAGTAATGTTTTGGCACTGGTTTTAGCATTGGCTGAAGCGCAGTCTTGGCATGCTTTAAGCGGGTCACGCCTTTTACAATATATGATTTTTATTAACTGGGTGATTTTGTCTTTTTTTGCCTTAGTTGAATATTTTCAAAATTTTTTTAGTCAGCTTCAGCAAAAATATGCTTTGGCAATTGGCTTTGTTATGCTGCAAGCGATTGTGGTGGTGACCACCCTAATAAGCAATTTTTTTCAATTTGGAATTTTGAAAAGAACAACTGTTATAGCGCAGGACTGGAGCATTTATTTTACCAATGTCCCTTTATATTTAAGTTATGGAATATTACTTGGTGCATTTTGTCTGCGCTATTTATATGTTCGGGAACAATGGTTACATCAACAATATGCAGAGTTAAATGCCCGTATTCAGGCTATGCAGGCACGTATTCATCCTCATTTTTTATTTAATAGTTTAAATAATGTGGTGAGTTTAATTACGATAGACCCAGATAAAGCAGAAAGTATGCTGATTAGTCTGTCGCGTTTATTTAGAGCGAGTTTTCAAGAATTAAAATTGGTAAGCTTGCATGAAGAAATTGAGCTCAGTAAACAATATTTAATGATTGAACAAATACGTTTAGGTGAGCGTTTACAAGTCGAGTGGAAAGTGGAGCTTGATCCTTTGCAATTAAAGCAGGTCACGATTCCTTTATTGACATTACAACCTTTGTTAGAGAATAGTATTTTTCATGGGGTGGAACCAATGATGGGTAAAGCGACCATTGGGGTATTGGTTGAAATATTGCAAAATCAGGTCAGTATAGTCATTACCAACCCTTATACAGACGATACAATAAAATCACGGAAAGGGCATGGAATCGCTCTTGAAAATGTTAAGCAGCGCTTGAAGGCGTATTATGGGAATTCAGTTAGGTTCCAGGTGTATAAGGGTGAAACTTTATATACCACTATTATGAGCTATCAATACCAATCAAAATAATAAGTCAGTCAGAGTTAACCATAAAAAAATGGACCAAGTTAACGGTGACAAGGAGGATGAATGAAGGTGCTAATTTGTGATGACGAGCCACTTGCAGTGGAACGATTGTCACGTTTAGTTTCAAAGATGGGACATGAGGTTGTCGCAACAGCTCATCATGGCCAAGATGCCTTGGAACAGGCACGGCTTCATCAACCGGATGTGATTTTACTTGATATCCAAATGCCGGGTATGAATGGTCTCGTCTGTGCGGAGCAGCTAAGTCAGCTTAACCCTCGACCTGCTATTGTATTTTGCACAGCCTATGATCAGCATGCTTTGGAGGCATTTAAGTCACAAGCACAAGCCTATCTTCTTAAACCAATTGATCCAGTAGAACTTGAGCAAGTTTTTAAGCAGTTAACCCAACTTACTCAAGCACAGCTTAATGCTTTGCCGAATCCTGAACTTTTACAGGATTTAAAAACACAAAGACATCAAATTGCTGCTAAAACCTATCGTGGGGTTGAACTGATTCCTGTTGAAAATATCTATTACTTTTTGGCAGATCAGAAATATGTCACGATACGTCATAAAAATGGCAGTGTATTAATTGATGAAACACTGAAAGAACTTGAAACTGAATTTGCAGATCAATTTATCCGTATTCATCGAAACGCTTTGGTTTCAATTGCTTATTTGGACGGTTTAGAGCTTGTCAGCTCAGGCCAGTATCAGGTTCGATTACGAGGTCTTGATGAAAGACTTTCCGTTAGCCGTCGCCATTTATCTACGCTTAGAGAGCGGATACATCAGCTTTAACTTGCAGCTGTCTTATTTCTGCTGGTGAGATTTTACTTGCAATTTTAAGGGATCAAGTTAAGTTTAGGGTGTATTGTTTGACCAGCCCATGCTTGAATTTATGAAAACCTTGAAAATTGCTACACGACAAAGCCCACTTGCTCTTTGGCAGGCAGAACATATTCGTGCCCGTTTACAGGAGCTTCACCCGGATTTAACGGTAGAGCTGGTCAAGTTTGTCACGCAGGGCGATAAAATTTTAGATACACCTTTAGCAAAAATTGGTGGTAAAGGCTTGTTCGTTAAAGAGTTGGAAGCTGCTCTTTTAGATGGTCGTGCGGACCTCGCTGTACATTCAATGAAAGATGTGCCAATGGCACTACCAGAAGGTTTAACTTTGGCAGTTATTTGCGAACGTGAAGACCCATTAGATGCTTTTGTTTCAAATACTTTTGAAAAATTTGCTGATCTACCTCAAGGGGCAAAAGTTGGCACCTCAAGCTTACGTCGTAAATCACAAATTTTAAAACAACGTCCAGATCTACAAATTATTGATTTGCGCGGCAATGTTGGAACTCGTCTATCTAAGCTAGATGATGGTCAATACGATGCGATTATTTTGGCGAGCGCTGGTTTGAAACGTTTAGGGTTGGAACAACGTATTCGTCATTGTATCGAGCCAAATGTAAGCTTACCTGCTGTTGGGCAGGGTGCTCTTGGTTTGGAATGCCGTGCAGATGACCAAGAAGTACTAGCTTTAATACAACCTCTTTTACATCCAGAGACTGATGTGTGTGTACGTGCTGAGCGTGCATTTAATGCCTATCTTGAAGGTGGTTGTCAGGTACCGATTGCAGGTTATGCAACCTTACAAGATGGCAAAATTCATATTGAAGGTCGCGTCGGAAGTCCTGATGGGCAAACATTATTACGTGCTGAAATGACAGATGAAACTCACAATGCTCAGCAGTTAGGTGAGAACCTTGCTCGAAACTTACTTGAACAAGGTGCGGGCGATTTATTAAAGGCTCTTTACTAAAGCCATGTTGTTTATTAATACTCGACCTGACTCACGTGCAGCTGAATTAACGGAAGCTTTGCAAAATAAGGGATATCAGGTCGAGTCTTTACCGCTTTTAGAGCTGGTTGCTCAGCCTTTTTCAGAATCACTCTTTCAACTCTATCAACAGCTAGTCGGGGCACAAGCTATAGTAGTTGTGAGTCCTACTGCTGTTGAAGTAGGTATGCAGTACTTAACGCAAATTGGTTTAAAGCTAGATGACTTAAAACATATTCAATGGATTGCGGTCGGACAAGCCACGGCGAATCGTCTCCATGAATATGGAATTGACGCGCATGTTCCAGATGTGGAAACTTCCGAAGGCATGCTCACTTTACCTATTCTCTATAATATGCCGCAAACGGGTAGCGTGGCTTTTTGGAGGGGAGAAGGCGGACGCCAATTTATGATGGATACTTTGCAGCAGCAAGGGATTCAGATTTTAAATTTTGTTTTATATCATCGGCAGTGCCCAGAAGTTTCATATTCAACATTCAAACATCTGACACAGAATTCAAATTATAATTTAGAAAAATGGCTTGTCTTAATTACAAGTGAGGCAAGCTGGAAATATTGGTTAGAGCTTTGTTTAAAAAATAATGTACAACCTGATTGTGTATATTTGGTTTTAGGACCACGTCTTTTTCAACTTGTTAAAAAATATCGCGATCAGCAACAGGCTCATTTTCACATTATTCAACTTGAAAATTTATCGCCTTCGGGGATGATTCATCACATTCAGGCATTATAAGGATTTGTATGAGAAAACTTGTTTCTATCATCATTTTGCTGAGCATCGCTTGGTTGGCTAAGCTCAGTTACGATATGTGGCAAATTTCTCGTACTGTTCCAGAGCTTCAGCAAAGTTTACTGCAATCGGAACAACAATATGCCAATTTGAATGATCAATTGGTGGCTTTAAAAAGACAAATACAGTCCCAGCCGAGTAGTGATGTTCAAACAGCACCTTCAACAAATAATGAGATTATTCATTCTGGTATTACGCCAACGGTAGTCATTAAGCAAAAATTAGATTTAATTCAGTTTGCGATTGATCAACAGCAATTTATTTATGCGGTAGATCATTTAACTCAGCTACAACAATCCTTGCCCCAATATGAAATTGCCCCAGCATTGCAACACAGCTTAAATCAGGCAATTGAACAGGATAAACAGGCCATACAACAATACGTAATTGCTCAAAACCAGCGTCATCAATTGATTGATGATTTACTACAAACTATTGATAAAAATATTCAGCAAGCATTAGCTCGGCCTAAACTTGAGATGGACCAATCCGAGTCAGTATCTTGGTGGAAGAAGTGGTTCCGCATTGAAAAAGTAGAAACGCCATCTATTAATTTAATGAATCGAAGTGTGGTGCTGAAAGAAGTGCAATTAAGATTATTAATTGCTGAGCAGGCATTAAATCAAGGAAAAATGGCAGAGTATCAAAATGAGCTGCAATCAGTAATGCAGAAATTAAATGAAATGCCAGATGCGACCAGTCAGCAGTTGAAAAATCGTATTGCTAAAGTGTCTCACTTATCTATCGTGCCTGTTCCTAAACTATCGACTCTTGGCCTACTTGGCTCATAAGGAGGACATATGAAACATCTCCTATGGGTCTATCTTGTCATTAGCTTGGTACTTTTTGCGGCCTTAGCTTTATTGAGCTATGGCTACGGTATGGGTTATGTCTATATCTACTGGCGCCAATTGCAATTGCAAACAAATGTGTGGGGATTAGTCCTTGCTTTTGTCGTGATGAGTTTTATTGCTCAGTTAATATGGCTGTGGATTAAACGTTATTCTTCTCGTGAACAAAGAAAAAGAGAAAATATTTTTCAGTTTAAAAATCTTCATCCTTATGAGCAATTAGGTATCGTCTGGCTATTAGAAGCTGCCGAAGACCAACGTGTCTTTATCGAACGAGTTTTTACCCAGTCAGGACTTTTAAAAAATATTATTGATGCCAAGTTCTTGGTTTTAAGTGGAGATTATCAAAAAGCATTAGATGCTTTAGATCAGTCTCCACCTATGGCTTTTGAATTGGCAGAATTACAGCGTATTGAAATATTTTTAGCCCAAAATGAAGCTGAGCGCGCGTTAACTCATCTTGAGTTTTTATATCAGCATCAATTATCGCCGTGGCTTGAAGAGATCGAAACAGCATATCAACAGCGATTAACTGCGTTATGGGGACAGCTTGCTTTACAGCAACCATGGTTATATTTGCGTTCGATGAAATATGGATTATTAGACGCTGAGCATCGTGATTTATGGTTACAGCAACTTCTTCAACAGTTCGATCAAGCTTCAGTTGATGACTTACATGCACTGCAACAGCGCTATCTAGATTTAGAGTCTGAAATTCAAACCCGACCTTATAGCAGTAAATTACTATGGCTAAAACTCTTGGCGCGTATGCCGGAAATGAGTATTCAGCATGAAACATTAACTTTGCATCTTCTCAAAGAGCAATTTGATCCAGAAGTGTTTTATTTGTGGTTCCAGCAACAATTGCTTAAGCAGGTTCCTGACTATGCGGATGTTGAGGAAAAGATTAATCAATTTGAATCTCAATATATGAGTTTGCCGGTTTTAACATTTGCAAAATGGCATGTTTACATGGCAACTGAGCGTCAAGCTGAAGCAGAAATATTATTAAGTTTATACCCAGATAATATTTTAATGAGCTATTTACGTATTAAATCAACCTTAAAAGAAGATGATGAGTTAATCAAACAGTTAAACCTAATCTTTGAAAATGATGCGAATTTTTTAAAATTTAAAATTTGAGGTAAAAATGAAAGAACTGTCTGTCTACCCTGTAATATACGACCAGAAAGTAGCATGGGGAGATATGGATGCTTTTGGTCATGTCAATAATGTACAGTATTATAGATATATTGAAAGCTCACGTATTTTATATATGGAAAATGTAAATATATTGACCCCAAATATATATACTGTTGTTGCTTCAAGTCAGTGCAAATATTTAAAACCCGTGTTTTATCCAGATGTATTAAAAGTAGGGGTTCGCGTAGAGGAGATGCGCAATAGCGCATTCCGTATGGCTTATATATTATGGAGCGAGGCACAGCAGCAAATCGTTGCTACAGGTGAAGCTGTAATGGTCTGTATAGATAAAATGACAGGATTAAAATGTGAAATACCAAATGAAGTAAAAAGTAAAATTATTGAATTAGAAAAATCAGTAGGACATGACTTAATACATTTAGCTTAAATAAATATTAAGAAAATATATTTCAATTATAATTATTAATGTAATTAAAAAGTAAATTTATAGCATTATTCTGACGAACTTGTCTTTCAAACTATTGCTTATTGAATAGATTATAAATACTATTGGTTATGATTTAATGTTTTTAAATTTTGTCTGTATTATTTGAATTGTCTGTAAGACTGGAGTATTTATTAATGAAACCGGATATTAGTGAATTATCTGTTGAAGAGTTAAAACGCTTACAAGAAGAAGCAGAAGCTTTAATTGCAAGCAAAAAAGATCAAGCAATCGAAGATGCTTATAATCAAATTATCGAGATTGCAGAAAATGTAGGTTTTAGTGTTGAACAACTTCTTGAGTTTGGTGCTCAAAAACGTAAGAAAACAACACGTAAATCTGTAGAGCCACGCTACCGTAACAAAAACAACTCTGAAGAGACTTGGACTGGTCGCGGTAAACAACCACGTTGGTTAGTTGCTGAAATTGAAAAAGGTGCAAAACTTGAAGATTTCTTAATCTAATTGTATTGCCTCTTAAAAAGCCAAGCGATTTAGCTTGGCTTTTTTATTTTAAAAAGAATTAAAACTTTTATTTTAAAAATAAAGTATTTAATAAAGTGTTTAATTTCCTAAATAAATACATTGTTGCGACTAAATTTGCATTTAGTAAGATCAATCGTCAATTTTCATGATTTTGTCATACGTACAACTTATAGTCTTTAAGAAGACGCCAAGCCTGATTGCTTGGTTTTTTTATATGAAGTGAATTGGCGATGTTGAAAAAGTATGCATAATGTCAGACTAGAGAGGAACTCTCATATAAGGACGATAATTTGCATGTTGGTAAGGCTGAATGAAGAAAAAGTCTAAGCAATGGAAGTGGTGGTTTTTTGCCCTCATTGCATTTTTAATTTTTATTATTTTACAGATTCCGGCGACTTGGCTTATCTCTAAATTTTCAAAGAATAATCAAACTGTCCATAATGTAAGTGGCAATATCTGGCAGGGGCAAGCTGACTGGCATCGTGGTGCTTTACGAGGAACCATCCATTGGAAAACCAGACCGCTAGATTTACTTTTATTACGCTTTGCTGCAGATGTTGATATTCATAGTGGTAATACGCAATTAGCAGGAATCATGGCATATGGTTTTGGCAAAAAAGTAATTGTAAGAAATATGAATGGTCAAGTTGCTCCAGAAACACTGAAGCAGATTGTGAACTGGCAATGGCCTGTAAATAGTATTCAACTTAAAGATATCCAATTTAATTATAAAAAAGAGCAGGGCTTTGCAGCGGTTGATGGACAATTGCATTGGGGTGGCGGAGCACTAGTTTATAATATTGGTGATCGTCAAGATCGTATGAATATGCCTTCTTTAAGTGGGCAGTTGGCTGATCACAAGGGACAGCTACAAGTTGACATCCGTGATCAGCGAAATCAAAAAATGGCGAATCTTTTACTTGATGCCAATATGATGCTGGATGTTCAACTCACACAGCGTTTATTGCTTAATGTTCCATCTTATGACGGAAAAGCTGGTTTAGATACTTTTGTCATTAGTTCTCGCCAACCATTATTACAAGGTGGTAACTAATGAAAGCATGGCTTGATAAATTACAGCAATTACAATGGCAAAAATTAGATCGACTCAGTGTAGTCGTCTTAGCCATTTTAATTTTATGGTTGTGTTGGAAATTGGCTTCATTTTTTTGGTTGGTGATTGTTCCTCCACAAATGATGCAGTTTGATCGGGTAGAACTCGGTTCCCAGCAGCCACAAATACCAAACATTAGTACTTTTTCACTTTTTAATGAACCTTCTGCCAATGCGGCTCAGGAAAATGTGAATCTAGAATTACAAGGCGTGATGGTGGGTTATCCAAACCGCTTTTCTTCAGCTGTTATTAAAATTGATAATACTGCTGAGCGTTATCGAGTTGGTGAAACTATTGGTTCTACTTCTTACCAACTGGCAGAAGTTTATTGGGATCATGTGGTATTACGTCAAGGAAATGGCAGTACTCGCGAACTTGAGTTTAAAGGTTTGCCAAATGGTTTATATCAACCTATGACGCCAGATGCTTCACAACAACAACCTGCTGCTACACCGTCTCAACCTACGGCACCTGTAAATACGACTCAACAGGCCCTGGGGCAAGCGATTCAGCAGATGCAAGGTAACCGAGAGCAGTACCTCAAAGATATGGGGGTCAGTGGCAACTCAAGTGAAGGTTATGAAGTTACAGAACGTACACCGACTGCGCTTAGAAATAAGTTAGGTTTAAGGCCTGGCGATCGAATTGTCTCTTTAAATGGTCAAACGGTTGGGCAAGGGCAAACGGATGTGCAATTACTTGAACAAGCTCGTCGAGCAGGGCAAGTAAAAATAGAAATAAAACGTGGTGATCAAGTGATGACCATACAACAAAATTTTTAGTGATAACACGTCACCATAAGAGTTAGGAAATATCGCGAGTTATGGCTTTATTGAATCATCAACGTCCACTTTGGGCATTACTTGCAGCAGCCCCATTGATTGCGACAGTGAGTAGCAGTGCCTATGCCCAAACATGGAAGATCAATTTACGTGATGCTGACTTAACTGCCTTTATTAATGAAGTTGCAGACATTACAGGAAAGAACTTCGCTGTAGATCCAAGAGTGCGTGGTAATGTCACAGTCATTTCGAATAAACCATTAAATAAAGATGAGGTTTATGACCTATTTCTTGGGGTTTTAAATGTAAATGGGGTTGTTGCGATTCCTTCTGGTAATACGATTAAGCTTGTGCCAGATAGCAATGTTAAAAACTCAGGAATTCCTTACGATTCTCGAAATAAGGTTCGCGGTGATCAAATCGTTACACGAGTGATTTGGCTTGAAAATACCAATCCAAATGACTTAATTCCAGCACTGCGCCCTTTAATGCCTCAATTTGCGCATATGGCTGCGATTGCAGGGACTAATGCACTAATTGTTTCGGACCGCGCGGCAAATATCTATCAGCTTGAAAATATTATCCGTAACTTAGACGGAACTGGGCAGAACGATATTGAAGCCATCAACCTTCAGTCGAGCCAAGCAGAAGAAATTATCACTCAACTTGAAGCGATGAGTGCAACAGGAGCATCGAAAGATTTCAGTGGTGCTCGTATTCGTATTATTGCCGATAATCGAACGAATCGTATTTTAGTCAAAGGCGATCCAGGAACACGTAAGCGCATTCGCCACATGATTGAAATGCTGGATGTACCTTCTGCTGACCGTTTAGGTGGATTAAAAGTTTTCCGTTTGAAATACGCAAGTGCTAAAAGCCTGTCAGAAATTTTGCAAGGTTTAGTTACTGGTCAGGCAGTATCTTCATCCAGTAACAATAAGAATTCATCTAACTCATCGAATTCGATGAATAATTTGATTGGGAATAACCAGAACTCTGGTTCAAACACATCAGGTTCAAATGGCAGTTCAATATCTACTCCATCAATTAACCTAAATGGTAATTCAAACAATAATAATCAGAACAATATCTCTAGCTTTAGCCAAAATGGTGTAAGCATCATTGCAGATAGTGCTCAAAACTCATTGGTTGTTAAGGCTGATCCACAATTAATGCGTGAAATTGAATCAGCGATTCAACAACTAGACGTTCGTCGTCAACAAGTGCTTATTGAGGCCGCAATTATTGAAGTATCTGGAGATGATGCAGATCAACTTGGAATTCAATGGGCACTCGGTGATTTATCTAGTGGGATTGGTTTACTTAGCTTTAGTAATGTAGGGGCGAGTTTATCTTCTATCGCTGCTGGTTATTTATCGGGTGGTTCGGCTGGAGCTGCATCTGCTATCGCTAATGGAGCTAATAAAGGTAATGGTGCAACTTTAGGATTGGGTAATTTTGATAACTCTCGTAAGGCCTATGGTGCATTAATTCAGGCTCTCAAAGCCAATACAAAATCAAACTTACTTTCTACACCATCTATCGTGACGATGGATAATGAAGAGGCTTATATTGTTGTAGGTCAGAACGTTCCATTTGTCACTGGGTCGGTCACTACCAATAGTACAGGTATCAATCCCTATACAACTGTTGAACGCAAAGATGTTGGTGTGACATTAAAAGTTGTTCCACATATCGGTGAAGGCGGTACGGTTCGTCTGGAGGTAGAGCAAGAAGTCTCTGCTGTTCAAGATAGTCGTGGACAAGCAGCTGACTTGGTGACGAGTAAGCGTGCTATTAAAACGGCTGTTTTAGCTGAACATGGACAAACTGTAGTGCTTGGTGGTTTGGTATCAGATGACACATCACTTTCAAGACAAGGCATACCTGGATTAAGCAGTATCCCTTATGTTGGACGATTGTTCCGATCAGATAGCAGAAGTAATGTAAAACGTAATCTTCTCGTCTTTATTCACCCGACGATTGTTGGTGACGCAAATGATGTACGTCGTTTGACTCAGCAGCGCTATAACCAGCTGTATAGCCTGCAATTAGCTATGGATAAGAACGGTAATTTTGCAAAACTACCTGAGCAGGTCGATGATGTTTACAATCAAAAAATGACACCTCCAGGTATTGCTCCTCAATCAAAAAATTATCAACAGGTTCCTTCAGGTGGGAAAAGTACGACAGTAATAACCCCCGTAGCAGTAGAGCCAGCAGTTCAAAAGCAAACCTTGCAATTACCTGATCCAGAAGTGAATCGAACTAAAAATACAGTAACAACAACGACACTGCGTCCAAGCACAGCGCCGTAGTAGCATGTTATGATTGATAAAAAATGAATAGGACATAGGCATGACTTGGAAACTACAAGCAATTACTGGTGAATTTACTGGTCAAGAAATTAGTGTTGATCGTGATATGTTGGTGGGACGTCACCAAGATGCCGATTTGCTATTACAGGCCGCTGAAATTTCTCGTCGCCATGCAGCATTGCTTTTAAAGGACCAATTGCTATGGGTGCAAGACCTTAATTCATCGAATGGTACGTTTGTAAACGATATTCGTATTGAGCAAGAAAAGCAGCTACATGATGGCGATATTGTTCAATTTGCGAGTTTCAAATTCTCAGTTTTAGCACCTGCTCAAGAAAATATTGATTTACCTGAAATCGAAGCAGAGCCAGTACAAACTGCTGCACCAACACAAGACTTAAGTGATCTAGGAATGCCAAGCCTTGCAGAGCGTGCTGCAGAAACAGAAGTTCGCCGCGATGGTATGCCGCAGAATGTTTCTATACCAAAGCCTGCACCTATTCCAGAGGGTGTGGATGTCAATGTAAAACAACCATCACCTGTTACTTTTGATGAGCCTGTTTCTCGTGTTGCTGAAGAAAAAGAGCAGCAGAAGAATGCTTCAGTTGGTTTAATCACTATTATTATTTTAGTGATTTTGGCTGTATTGGCATGGTTATTCTTTAAATAATTTGTTGGTGCTTTTACAATCAAGGCATGCTAAACGCATGCCTTTTTAATTTTGAGTAGAAGAAAATGTCTGTTGCACAACTAAGTAAGCGCGATTTAATTTTATTTGATCTGGATGGAACCTTGGTGGATTCCGCTGCCGATTTATATCGGTCTATGAATTTAAGTCTGCAAACACTCGGTTGGCCATTAGTAACAGAAGCACAAATACGTGAATGGGTAGGCAAGGGCGCCTCAAAACTATGTGAAAGTGTCTTGCTTCATTTGTTTGGGAAACTAGATGCCGAACAACATAAAGTTTTATTGCAAAAGTTTCTAGACATATATGGTGCAGAGCTTTGTGTGAATACTCAAATTTACCCTGGCGTACCTGAATTTTTAAAACATTGCCAAACTTTGAATATAAAAATGGCATGTGTGACCAATAAGCCTGTCAAACTTGCTCAAGGGTTACTAGATGCATTAGAGCTTTCTCCTTATTTCCAAGTTGTACTTGGGGGAGATAGCTTACCTGAAAGAAAACCACACCCACTGCCATTATTACATTGCATGGAAAGCCTAAAAACATCGGCTTCACAATCGTTAATGATTGGTGATTCAAGTAATGATATTGAAGCTGCACGCCGTGCCGGAATTGATTGTATTGTGGTTAGCTATGGCTATAATCATGGAGAAAATATCTATGATTGCCAACCTCAGCAAGTTGTTGATAGTCTTGCTGAGTTAATTGTTTAATGAAGAAAATGGAGATAAGAATGAATAAGCGTATGGTTTTTCGATGGCGTGTCTAAACCGAATCTAGAAAAACACACTTTTAAATCGAAACCATATTAGAGAAGATTCATGACAACATTAGCGCAATTCGAGCAACTTAAGGCTGCTGGCTACAACACTATTCCAGTTTATCGCCAACGCTTGGCAGATACAGAAACCCCATTATCAGTTTTTGCCCGCTTTAAAGACCAAACACAAGCTTATTTATTTGAGTCGGTTGAGGGTGGAGAGAATTGGGCGCGCTACTCTATGATCGGATTGGGTGAATCGACAGTTTTTTCCTGCAATGCTGGTGTCTTATCTATACAGCATGCTGATGGGTCAATTACACAACAAGATTGTCTAGACCCGTTTCAATACATTCGTGAATTCCAAAAACAATTTAAAGTACCTCCAGCCGAGCTCTTACCGGATTTGCCAACCTTTACTGGCGGATTGGTAGGATATTTGGGCTATGACGCAGTTCGCTATATCGAACCACGTTTAAAGAATGTTCCTACAGCCGATCCAATTACACTTCCAGATTTATGGTTGATGCTTTCAAAAACAGTTATCGTTTTTGATAATCTTAAAGATACCTTGTTTTTAATTGTTCATGCGGATGCAGAGCAGAGTAACGCCTATGCTGATGCACAGCAAAAATTAGATCAATTAGAACAACTGTTGGCTACACCAGTCAGTTTACAAGCGAAGCCACATACACCTCCTCATTTTGAATCTATTACTGGTAAAGCAAAATTCTTAGAGACAGTAGAAAAAGTTAAAGAATACATCCGTGCTGGTGATGTGATGCAAGTTGTTCCAGGGCAGCGCATGGTTTCTGATTTTGATGGTGAAGCTTTACAGGTTTACCGTGCATTACGTCATTTAAATCCTTCGCCTTATCTATTTTTAGTTCAAGGGCAAACGATTACTGATAAGAAACCATTTCATATTGTTGGTTCTTCACCAGAAATTTTATCTCGTTTAGAAAATGGCATTGCTACAGTTCGGCCTTTAGCGGGAACCAGACCACGCGGTAAAACTAAAGAAGAAGATATTGCTCTGGAAAAAGATTTGCTTTCTGACGAAAAAGAGATTGCTGAACATTTAATGTTGATTGATCTTGGTCGAAATGATGTGGGACGCGTATCAAAAATAGGTAAGGTCCAAGTAACGGATCAAATGGTGATTGAGCGCTATTCACATGTCATGCATATTGTTTCAAATGTACAAGGCGAAGTGCGTGATGATATCGACGCGCTTGACGTGTTTAAAGCGACATTTCCAGCAGGAACGTTATCGGGCGCCCCAAAAATTCGTGCAATGGAAATTATTGATGAAGTAGAGCCTGTGAAACGAGGTGTCTTTGGTGGAGCAGTAGGATATTTAGGTTGGCATGGTGAAATGGATATGTCGATTGCAATCCGTACTTGCGTTATCCGTGATAAAAAAGTGTATGTGCAAGCTGGAGCAGGGCTCGTTGCCGACTCAAATCCAGAATCTGAGTGGAATGAAACCCAAATAAAAGCTCGCGCAGTGATCAAAGCGGTTGAATTATCATCAAACGGATTGATTTTATGAGTTTTTAGCGGTTTTTTTAAAAAAACCGCTTGCATCGTTTGGAAGTTTTGCTAAACTGCACACCGTTCCGATACGAAACGTACGAAACACTAAGAAACGCCGGCATAGCTCAGTTGGTAGAGCAACTGACTTGTAATCAGTAGGTCCACAGTTCGAATCCGTGTGCCGGCACCATTTTAAAGTGTTAAGTTGAATGAGTAAAGAACAGCACTGTAGATAAGTGCGATATTGGTGAGATTCCCGAGCGGCCAAAGGGGGCAGACTGTAACTCTGTTGCGAAAGCTTCGAAGGTTCGAATCCTTCTCTCACCACCATCCTAAACTTCGAATGAAGTGGTTATTACCAACGTTGCGGGAGTAGCTCAGTTGGTAGAGCGGCAGCCTTCCAAGCTGCATGTCGCGAGTTCGATCCTCGTCTCCCGCTCCATCGAAGGATAGTCGCTCTTATAGCTCAGTGGTAGAGCACTCCCTTGGTAAGGGAGAGGTCTCGAGTTCAAATCTCGATAAGAGCTCCAGATATTAAAGTTTGAGTGGATTTCCACAAAGTTTTCAAAAAGCAGGCTATATAGTCTGCTTTTCAAGTATTGGGTGTCTGTTTTTTAGGCGATATGTCGATAAGCTGAGTTAGCTCAGTGCCATTTGTAGTTGGTTCGACGTAAACGAGGAAGATCATCATGGCTAAAGCCAAGTTTGAACGTAATAAACCACACGTAAACGTGGGTACAATCGGTCACGTTGACCATGGTAAAACAACTTTAACTGCTGCGATTGCAACTATTTGTGCAAAAACTTACGGCGGTGAAGCGAAAGATTACTCACAAATCGACTCAGCACCTGAAGAAAAAGCACGTGGTATTACAATTAATACTTCACACGTAGAATACGATTCTCCAATTCGTCACTACGCACACGTTGACTGCCCGGGCCACGCCGATTACGTTAAAAACATGATCACTGGTGCTGCTCAGATGGACGGCGCGATCCTTGTATGTGCTGCGACTGACGGTCCAATGCCGCAAACTCGTGAACACATCCTTCTTTCTCGTCAGGTTGGTGTACCTTACATCATCGTATTCTTAAACAAATGCGACCTTGTTGACGACGAAGAATTACTTGAATTAGTAGAAATGGAAGTTCGTGAACTTCTTTCTACTTACGACTTCCCAGGTGATGACACTCCAGTAATCCGTGGTTCAGCTCTTGCTGCTCTTAACGGTGAAGCAGGTCCTTACGGTGAAGAATCAGTTCTTGCTCTTGTAGCAGCTCTTGACTCTTACATCCCAGAACCAGAACGTGCTATCGACAAAGCATTCTTAATGCCAATCGAAGACGTATTCTCAATCTCTGGTCGTGGTACAGTAGTAACAGGCCGTGTAGAATCTGGTATCGTTAAAGTTGGTGAAGAAGTAGAGATCGTTGGTATTAAAGATACAGTTAAAACAACTGTAACTGGCGTAGAAATGTTCCGTAAACTTCTTGACGAAGGCCGTGCAGGCGAGAACTGTGGTGTATTACTTCGTGGTACTAAGCGTGAAGACGTACAACGTGGTCAAGTACTTGCTAAACCAGGTACAATCAAGCCGCACACTAAATTCGACGCAGAAGTATACGTACTTTCTAAAGAAGAAGGTGGTCGTCACACTCCATTCTTAAATGGTTACCGTCCACAGTTCTATTTCCGTACAACTGACGTAACTGGTGCGATCCAGTTGAAAGAAGGCGTTGAAATGGTAATGCCTGGTGACAACGTTGAAATGTCAGTAGAATTAATCCACCCAATCGCAATGGACCCAGGTCTACGTTTTGCGATCCGTGAAGGTGGTCGTACTGTAGGTGCTGGTGTTGTTGCGAAAGTAACTGCATAAGCATAATATAGTGACGAATTACGTCTCAAGTTGAGAGCTTTGGCTCTCAACTTGCTTTATAGGTCAGTAGTTCAATTGGTAGAGCGTCGGTCTCCAAAACCGAATGTTGGGGGTTCGAGTCCCTCCTGACCTGCCATATTTTGAAATAAAAAGCTTGATGCTGGCTTAGTTGTTCATATAATAAGTCGCGAGTTCTACGACGAGTACAAAAATGTCGAATGATAAATCGCGTGACGCATTGAGCGACGCGCCAATTCCTCAAAGAAATAATTCTGCTGAAGTTGTTCGTACTGGTTCGCCTTTAGATATCGTTCTATGGGTGATAGCAATTGCATTATTGCTCTCGGCTACCATGGTGAATCAGCATTTACCAGCGTATTGGGCCCCTGCAAATAATGTATGGGTGCGCGTTGGGGTAATTTTTGCTTGTATCGTTGTGGCATTAGGTTTATTATACGCCACCCATCAAGGTAAAGGCTTCGTTCGTTTGCTGAAAGATGCACGAGTCGAATTGCGTCGAGTAACTTGGCCAACAAAACAAGAAACAGTCACTACATCGTGGCAGGTTCTATTGGTTGTAGTTGTTGCATCGTTAGTATTATGGTGCTTTGACTATGGTTTGGGTTGGTTAATTAAGTTGATTATCGGGTAAAAGAGCTATGAAACGTTGGTACATTATTCATGCCTACTCTGGTTATGAAAAACAAGTGATGCGTTCACTTACAGAACGAATCCAGCGTAGCGCTGTTGCCGATAGCTTTGGTGATGTCCTAGTTCCTACCGAAGAAGTGGTAGAAATGAAGGATGGTAAGAAACGTAAATCTGAGCGTAAATTCTTTCCTGGCTATGTGTTAGTTGAAATGGAAATGAATGATGATACTTGGCACATTGTTAAAGAATGTCCAAAAGTATTAGGTTTTATCGGTGGTACACCTGAAAAACCAGCGCCAATCACTCAACGTGAAGCAGATGCGATTCTTGCGCGTGTACGTAATACTGGTGAAGCTCCACGTCCTAAGACGATGTTTGAACCAGGTGAAGAATTACTCGTTATTGACGGTCCATTCACAGACTTTAAAGGTGTGGTGGAAGAGGTTCAATACGACAAGTCACGTTTAACGTTGACGATTAACGTGTTTAATCGACCAACTCAGGTTGAACTCGAATTTCGCCAAGTCGAAAAAACGATTTAATCTTAATTGGTTGAAAAGCGCCCGATTTTATCGGGCATTGTTGTTGTAACAGTATTGTTACGTAGAAATTGGGGAGCCTAACGGCGCCTGTACCCAGAGGTATTTTAAAATGGCTAAGAAGATTGACGGCTATATCAAGCTGCAAGTTCCAGCTGGTAAAGCAAATCCATCTCCACCAATTGGTCCTGCACTAGGTCAACGCGGTGTAAACATCATGGCATTCTGTAAAGAATTCAATGCTGCTACACAAAAAGTTGAACCAGGTCTTCCAATTCCTGTAGTGATTACTGTGTACAACGACAAGTCGTTCACATTCATCATGAAAACTCCTCCAGCTTCTATTCTTCTTAAGAAAGCTGCTGGTATCCAAAAGGGTTCATCTGTACCTAACAAAACTAAAGTTGGTAAGTTGACTCGTGCTCAATTAGAAGAAATCGCGACTACTAAAGAACCAGACTTAACTGGTGCTGATTTAGACGCGCGTGTTCGTACCATCGCTGGTTCTGCACGTTCTATGGGCTTGGAAGTGGAGCTATAAGACATGGCAAAGTTAACTAAACGTCAAAAAGCCATTGCTGCTGCTGTAGAAGCAAACAAAGTTTACACTTTGGAAGAAGCAGTACAGGTTCTTAACAGCTTACCTGCTGCAAAGTTCAAAGAATCTTTAGACATCTCTGTAAACCTTGGCGTAGATCCACGTAAATCTGATCAGGTTGTTCGTGGTGCTACTACATTACCTGCAGGTACTGGTAAAACTGTACGTGTAGCTGTATTTGCTCAAGGTGCTCAAGCAGAAGCTGCTAAAGAAGCTGGTGCTGATGTTGTAGGTTTTGATGACCTTGCTGAAAGCATCCAAGGTGGAAACCTTGACTTTGATGTTGTAATCGCTGCTCCAGACGCTATGCGTGTTGTTGGTAAGCTCGGTACAATTCTTGGTCCACGTGGTTTAATGCCAAACCCTAAAGTAGGTACTGTAACTCCTGATGTTGCGAATGCTGTTAAAAACGCAAAATCTGGTCAGGCTCGTTACCGTGTAGACAAAGCGGGTATTATCCATGCTGCGATTGGTCAAGTTGGCTTTGATGCTGCTGCAATCCGTCAAAACGTTGAAACTTTAGTTGCTGACTTGAAAAAGTTAAAACCTGCAACTTCTAAAGGTGTATACATCAAAAAGATCACTTTGAGCTCAACTATGGGTCCTGGTCTTACTGTTGATGTAAACAACGTTTCTAACTAAGTTTTAACTTAGTTCTGTACAGAATTTTAAAGTCCTGATTGAGCAGGTAGCAAAAATAGAAATAAGTTTCTATTTTTGCGCAGTCAAAGCAACGCTTTGACTCTTGCTTATCAGGCGGACTTTGAATTGATGAATGAGAATTTATCAGCGTCAAAGACCTCAGGCGAGAAGGCGTTATTTTCGAATAGCGGCTTTTCTTAATAACCCAGCCTGCGTAGACGCGGTGGTGTGATTTGTTCCTCCTCCGCGTGTAAGTCGAAAGGCTTACGAATTGGGAGTGTGCCCATTGGGTGCATAAATCACCTTAGGAGGTTTTACAATGGCTCTTCTTATCGAAGACAAAAAACAGATCGTTTCAGAAGTAAGTGAAGTTGCTTCTAAAGCGTTTGCAGCCGTTGTTGCTGACTATCAAGGTTTAAGCGTAGAGCAATTAACAACACTTCGTGTTGAAGCTCGTAAGTTAGGTGTAACTACACGTATCGTACGTAACACTTTGGCTAAGCGCGCATTCCAAGGTACTCAATTTGATATCTTGAACGACAACCTTGTTGGTCCAACAATTCTAGGTTTTTCAACTTCTGAAGATGACATGGGTGCAGCTGCACGCTTGTTTGAAGAATTTGCAAAAACTAACAAAGCATTTGAATTAAAAGCTGCTGCATTTGACGGCAAAGTTTATCAAGGTGCTGATGTTAGTGTTATTGCTAATCTTCCAAACCAAGAGAAAGCGCTTACTATGCTTGCCTCTGTTCTTCAAGCTCCTATTTCGAAATTGGGTCGCCTCATTACAGCGCTCAAAGAGAAAAACGAGTCAGAAGCTGCTTAATCAATTTTACACACCATTCAATATCCATTTGGAGTTATTCTCATGGCTTTAACTAACGAAGAAATCTTAAACGCAGTTGCTGAAAAAACTGTTCTTGAACTTGTTGAATTAATTTCTGCTTTCGAAGAGAAATTCAACGTTTCAGCTGCAGCTGTTGCTGTTGCTGCTCCAGCTGGTGGCGCTGCTGCTGCTGCTGAAGAACAAACTGAATTCAACGTTGAGTTGACTTCTTTCGGTGCTAACAAAGTAGCTGTAATTAAAGCAGTTCGTGAAGCAACTGGCCTTGGTCTTAAAGAAGCTAAAGACCTAGTTGAAGGTGCTCCTCAAGTTCTTAAAGAAGGCGTTTCTAAAGAAGAAGGCGAAGAACTTAAGAAGAAACTTGAAGAAGCTGGTGCTACAGTTACACTTAAGTAATTGTAAAAGGAGTCGGTTTTTAAATCGGCTCCATAAAATGGCTGATGGCTCTTGGGTCATCAGCCTTTTTGCGTTACAATAATCGGCTCGATTTTTGTTAGTTTTGTTTGATTTTTAGAAAAATCTAAATAAAACAAGAAATTTCAAATGTTTACCAATATTTTTCATTTTTAAAAATATTGTTAAGCGTTTTTATACCACTAAAAATTGCAGCATTTGTAAACAGTGGTGGCCATATCGGCCTGCGTAATTCCTTCTGAGCCCGTTCTGCAGGCGGGCTTAGTTTACTTTCCGAGGACTCCAGATGGCATACTCATATACCGAAAAGAAACGGATCCGTAAGAATTTTGGTAAATTGCCCCAAGTAATGGATGCACCGTACTTATTATCGATCCAGGTCGATTCGTACAGAACATTCTTGCAAGATGGCAAAACTCCAAAAAACCGCGAAGATATCGGTCTCCAAGCCGCATTTCGTTCAGTTTTTCCTATCGAAAGTTATTCTGGCAATGCTGCTTTAGAATTTGTTGAGTATAGCCTTGGTAAACCTGAGTTCGATGTACGCGAATGTATTCTTCGTGGTTCGACTTATGCGGCACCAATGCGCGTTAAAATTCGTTTGATTATTAAAGATCGCGAAACTAAATCAATTAAAGACGTACGTGAACAAGAAGTCTATATGGGTGAAATCCCACTGATGACTGAAAATGGTACCTTTGTTATCAATGGTACTGAGCGTGTAATCGTATCTCAATTACACCGTTCACCAGGCGTGTTCTTTGACCATGACAAAGGTAAGACTCACTCAAGTGGTAAAGTGTTGTATTCAGCACGTATCATTCCTTACCGTGGTTCATGGTTAGACTTTGAATTTGATGCAAAAGACCTTGTTTACGTACGTATTGACCGTCGTCGTAAATTACTTGCTACTGTTGTGTTACGTGCACTAGGTTATAACAATGAACAAATCTTGAATTTGTTCTACGAAAAAGTACCTGTGTATCTTGACATGGGCAGTTATCAAATTGACCTTGTTCCTGAACGCTTACGTGGTGAAATGGCTCAATTTGATATTGCTGACAATGAAGGTAAAGTCATTGTTGAGCAAGGTAAACGTATTAATGCGCGTCACGTACGTCAAATGGAAGCTGCAGGTTTAACTAAACTTTCAGTTCCTGACGAATACTTATATGAGCGTATTACTGCTGAAGACATTACTTTACGTGATGGTGAAGTGATTGCTGCGAATACGTTGTTAAGCCATGAAGTAATGGTGAAGTTGGCAGAAGGCGGTGTTAAGCAATTTAACATCCTGTTCACGAACGACATCGACCGTGGTTCTTTTGTTGCTGATACATTACGTGCAGACACAACAGCGGGACGTGAAGAAGCATTAGTAGAAATCTACAAAGTAATGCGTCCGGGCGAGCCGCCAACAAAAGAAGCTGCTGAAAACTTATTCAACAACTTGTTCTTCTCTTCTGAGCGTTATGACTTATCTCCAGTAGGTCGTATGAAGTTCAACCGTCGTTTAGGTCGTCCTTACGAAGTTGGTACTGACCAGAAGTCACGTGAAGTTGAAGGTATTTTATCGCACGAAGATATTATCGATGTATTACGTACATTGGTTGAAATCCGTAATGGTAAAGGTGAAGTGGACGATATCGACCACTTGGGTAACCGTCGTGTACGTTCTGTTGGTGAAATGACAGAAAACCAATTCCGTGTTGGTTTGGTTCGTGTTGAGCGTGCTGTTAAAGAACGTTTAAGCCAAGCAGAAACAGATAACTTGTCTCCACAAGACTTGATTAACGCTAAACCAGTTGCTGCTGCAATCAAAGAATTCTTTGGTTCAAGCCAGTTATCTCAGTTCATGGACCAAAACAACCCATTATCTGAGATTACACATAAGCGTCGTGTATCTGCGCTTGGTCCTGGTGGTTTAACACGTGAGCGTGCAGGCTTCGAAGTACGTGACGTACATCAAACTCACTATGGCCGTGTTTGTCCAATTGAAACTCCTGAAGGTCCAAACATTGGTTTGATCAACTCGCTTTCTGTATATGCAAAAGCGAATGACTTCGGTTTCTTGGAAACACCATACCGTAGAGTAGTAGATGGTCGTGTAACTGATGCAGTTGAATATTTATCTGCTATTGAAGAAGTAGGTACTGTTATTGCACAGGCCGACTCTGCTGTAGATAAAGATGGCAACTTAACAGAAGAATTCGTTTCTGTTCGTCATCAAGGTGAATTCGTACGTATGCCACCTGAAAAAGTGACGCATATGGACGTTTCTGCACAACAGGTTGTATCTGTTGCTGCATCACTTATTCCATTCCTTGAACACGATGACGCGAACCGTGCATTGATGGGTTCGAACATGCAACGTCAGGCTGTTCCTACTTTACGTGCTGACAAGCCACTTGTCGGTACAGGTATGGAAGCGAACGTAGCACGTGACTCAGGTGTGTGTGTAATCGCAAACCGTGGTGGTGCAATTGAATATGTAGATGCTTCTCGTATCGTTATTCGTGTAAACGAAGATGAAATGGTTGCAGGTGAGGCAGGTGTAGATATCTATAACCTCATCAAATATACACGTTCGAACCAAAATACTTGTATTAACCAAAATGTTATCGTGAATTTGGGTGACAAAGTTGCTCGTGGTGACATCTTGGCAGACGGTCCATCAACAGACATGGGTGAACTTGCGCTTGGTCAAAACATGCGTGTAGCGTTCATGACATGGAATGGTTACAACTACGAAGACTCGATCTTATTATCTGAGCGTGTTCTTCAAGAAGACCGTTTAACTTCTATTCATATTCAAGAATTGTCATGTGTAGCACGTGATACTAAGTTAGGTGCAGAAGAAATTACTGCCGATATTCCTAACGTAGGTGAAGCTGCGCTTTCTAAACTTGATGAATCAGGTATCGTTTATATCGGTGCTGAAGTTACTGCTGGTGACATCTTAGTTGGTAAAGTAACGCCTAAAGGCGAAACTCAGTTAACTCCTGAAGAAAAATTGCTTCGCGCAATCTTTGGTGAAAAAGCTGCTGACGTTAAAGATTCATCTTTACGTGTTCCATCTGGTACTAAAGGTACTGTTATCGACGTTCAAGTCTTCACTCGTGATGGCTTAGAGAAAGATGACCGTGCATTAGCGATTGAAAAAGCACAGCTTGATTCTTACCGTAAAGACTTGAAAGAAGAATATAAAATCTTCGAAGAAGCGGCTCGTGAGCGTGTAATTCGTTTACTTAAAGGTCAAGAGTCTAATGGCGGTGGTTCAACTAAACGTGGTGATAAACTTTCTGAAGATTTATTGTCTGGTTTAGAGCTTGTTGATTTACTTGAAATTCAACCGACAGATGAAGCAATCGCTGAGCGTTTAACTCAAATTCAAGTGTTCTTGAAAGAGAAGAGCGCAGAAATCGATGAGAAATTCGCTGAGAAGAAACGTAAGCTTGCAACAGGTGATGAGTTAACAACTGGCGTATTGAAAGTTGTTAAGGTTTACTTAGCTGTTAAACGTCGTATTCAGCCTGGTGATAAGATGGCTGGTCGTCACGGTAACAAGGGTGTTGTATCTAACATCTTACCTGTTGAAGACATGCCACACGATGCGAACGGTGTACCGGTAGATATCGTATTGAACCCGTTGGGCGTACCATCTCGTATGAACGTGGGTCAGATTCTTGAGACTCACTTGGGTATGGCGGCTAAAGGGCTTGGTGACAAAATCGAAAAAATGTTGAAAGAACAGCGTACAGTTTTAGAGCTACGCGAATTCTTAGACAAGATTTATAACAAAGTCGGTGGCGAGCAAGAAGATCTTGATAGCTTGACTGATGATGAAATCCTAGCACTTTCAGGCAACTTACGTGCTGGTGTTCCTTTAGCTACTCCTGTATTTGATGGTGCTGAAGAAAGTCAAATTAAAGATTTACTTGAATTGGCTGACATTTCACGTACAGGTCAAACAGTATTGTTTGACGGACGTACAGGTGAACAGTTTGACCGTCCAGTAACTGTTGGTTACATGTACATGTTGAAGTTGAACCACTTGGTTGATGACAAGATGCACGCACGTTCAACTGGTTCTTACTCATTAGTTACACAACAGCCGCTTGGTGGTAAAGCACAATTCGGTGGTCAGCGTTTCGGTGAGATGGAAGTATGGGCACTTGAAGCATACGGTGCAGCATATACACTTCAAGAAATGCTCACAGTGAAGTCGGATGACGTTGAAGGACGTACTCGCATCTATAAGAATATTGTAGATGGTAACCATTATATGGATCCGGGTATGCCTGAATCGTTCAACGTATTGACCAAAGAGATCCGTTCTTTAGGTATCAACATTGAACTGAAAAATGGTGACTAAGTCGTAAGACTCACGATTTTTTAGGAAAAAACAATATTTGTGACCCAGTCGGGTAAGCGAGGCTTCCCGACACACGGAGAAAAAAATTGAAAGACTTGCTCGATATCATGCGTAAGAAAACGGATTCAGATGGTCATGCGCCAGTTGAGTTCGACCGTATCCGTATTGGTCTTGCGTCACCAGAAATGATTAAGTCATGGTCTCATGGTGAAGTTAAAAAGCCTGAGACAATCAACTATCGTACGTTCAAGCCAGAACGTGACGGTTTATTCTGTGCCAAAATCTTTGGTCCAGTAAAAGATTACGAATGCTTGTGTGGTAAATACAAGCGTATGAAATACAAAGGCGTCATTTGTGAAAAGTGTGGCGTTGAAGTAACTACAGCGAAAGTTCGTCGTGAACGTATGGGTCACATTGAACTTGCTTCTCCAGTTGCGCATATCTGGTTCTTAAAATCGTTACCTAGCCGTATCGGTTTATTACTTGATATGACACTTCGTGATATCGAACGTGTATTGTATTTCGAATCATACGTTGTTACTGATCCTGGTATGACACCATTTGAAAAGTATCAACTTCTTAACGATGAAGAATACTTTACAGCTTTAGAAGAGCACGGTGACGAGTTCGTTGCGAAAATGGGTGCGGAAGCAGTTCAAGACTTGTTGAAAGACATTGACCTTGAAGCTGAAATTGCTCGTTTACGTGAAGAAATTCCTCAAACAACTTCTGAAACGAAGTTGAAAAAAGCATCTAAACGCTTGAAATTGATGGAAGCATTCAAAGACTCGAACAACAAGCCAGAATGGATGGTAATGAATGTACTTCCGGTGCTTCCACCAGATTTACGTCCATTAGTTCCACTTGAAGGTGGTCGTTTCGCGACTTCTGACTTGAACGATTTATATCGTCGTGTGATTAACCGTAACAACCGTTTGAAGCGTCTTCTTGACCTTGCAGCGCCAGACATTATCGTACGTAACGAAAAACGTATGTTACAAGAGTCTGTAGATGCATTGCTTGATAACGGTCGTCGTGGTCGCGCAATCACTGGTTCTAACAAACGTCCATTAAAATCTTTGGCAGACATGATCAAAGGTAAACAAGGTCGTTTCCGTCAGAACTTGTTAGGTAAGCGTGTTGACTACTCTGGTCGTTCGGTAATTACTGTAGGTCCTACTTTACGTCTTCACCAATGTGGTCTTCCGAAGAAAATGGCGCTTGAATTATTCAAACCATTTATTTTCGCGAAACTACAAGCTTCAGGTCAGGCAACAACCATTAAAGCTGCGAAGAAAATGGTTGAGCGCGAGACTCCGGAAGTTTGGGACGTTCTTGCATCTGTAATTCGTCAACATCCAGTGATGTTGAACCGTGCGCCAACACTTCACCGTTTAGGTCTTCAAGCATTTGAACCTATTCTTATTGAAGGTAAGGCAATCCGTCTTCACCCACTCGTTTGTGCTGCGTTCAACGCCGACTTCGACGGTGACCAAATGGCGGTACACGTTCCATTGACACTTGAAGCACAGTTAGAAGCTCGTGCATTGATGATGTCAACGAACAACATCTTGTCACCAGCAAACGGTGAGCCAATCATCGTTCCTTCTCAAGACGTTGTCTTGGGTCTTTACTACATCACTCGTGATGCAGTAAATGCGAAAGGTGAAGGCATGGTGTTTGCGGATACTCACGAAGTAAACCGTGCACTTGCAACTGGTCAAGTTGCGATTCATGCGCGTGTTAAAGTGCGTGTGCATCAAACTGTTATCAATGAAAATGGTGAACGTGAACACCAAACTATTATTGTTGATACAACACCAGGTCGTTGCTTACTTTGGGAAGTTGTTCCACAAGGTTTAAGTTTTGACATGATCAACCTTGAGATGACTAAAAAGAACATCTCTAAGTTAATCAACTCTTGCTACCGTAAACTTGGTTTGAAAGATACTGTTATCTTCGCTGACCAGTTAATGTACTTGGGCTTCCGTCAAGCGACTCGTTCAGGTGTATCTGTAGGTATGGAAGACATGTTAATTCCACCTACGAAACATACAATTATTGATAAAGCGGAAACAGAAGTTCGTGAAATCGAACAACAGTTCGAACAAGGTTTCGTAACTGCTGGTGAACGTTATAACAAAGTTGTCGATATCTGGGCGCGTACAAACGACCAAGTTGCGAAAGCGATGATGGATAACTTGTCTTACACTGTTGTTAAAAACAAACAAGGTGAAGACGAGAAGCAAAAATCATTCAACAGCATCTATATGATGTCTGACTCTGGTGCCCGTGGTAGTGCGGCACAGATTCGTCAGCTTGCTGGTATGCGTGGTTTGATGGCAAAACCGGATGGCTCGATTATTGAGACACCGATTAAAGCGAACTTCCGTGAAGGTTTGACAGTACTTCAGTACTTTATTTCTACACACGGTGCGCGTAAAGGTTTGGCCGATACAGCATTAAAAACTGCGAACTCTGGTTACTTGACTCGTCGTCTTGTAGATGTAGCGCAAGATTTAGTAATTACCGAGCCTGACTGTGGTACAGCGGGTGGTTTGGTAATGACTCCATTCATTCAAGGTGGTGATGTCATTGAGCCATTACGTGACCGCGTATTAGGTCGTGTAACTGCTGAAGATGTACGTCGTGCATCTGATGATGAAGTTGTATTACCTCGTGGTACGTTAATTGACGAGAAAATCGCAGCTCAGCTTGAAGAAGCTGGTGTCGATGAAGTTAAAGTACGTTCAGTAATTGCGTGTGAATCTACATTCGGTGTATGTGCTCGTTGTTATGGTCGTGACCTTGCACGTGGTCACTTGGTGAACCCAGGTGAATCAGTAGGTGTAATGGCTGCACAATCAATTGGTGAGCCAGGTACACAGTTAACGATGCGTACGTTCCACGTAGGTGGTGCTGCGAGCCGAACTTCTGCTGCAAACAGTGTTCAAGTACGTAACAAAGGTACTGTACGTTTCCACAACGTGAAAACTGTACAACACGCGAAAGGTCACTTGGTTTCAGTTTCACGTTCAGGTGAAATTGGTATTGCCGATGAGTTAGGCCGTGAGCGTGAGCGTTATAAACTTCCTTACGGTGCAAGCATCTTGTTGAAAGATGGTGAAGTCGTTGAGGCAGGTGGTATCGTTGCAACTTGGGATCCGCATACACATCCATTAGTAACAGAAGTTGCTGGTAAAGCACGTTTCAGCCAAATCGCTGATGGTGTAACTGCAACATCGAAAACTGATGATGCAACTGGTATGACAACTGTTGAAATCTTGCCTGTAACAGCACGTCCTGCTTCTGGTAAAGATTTACGTCCAGCAATCGTATTGGATACGGCTGATGGTGGTGAACAGTTCTACTTCTTACCACAAAACACGATTGTTACCGTTCGTGATGGCGAAACAATTGGTGTGGGTGACGTTATTGGTCGTGTACCACAAGAATCTTCACGTACTCGTGATATTACCGGTGGTCTTCCACGTGTTGCTGACTTGTTCGAAGCACGTAAGCCGAAAGAACATGCGATCTTGGCAGAAGTGTCTGGTATCGTAAGCTTTGGTAAAGAGACTAAAGGTAAGAACCGTTTAGTAATTACTCCAGATGACGGTTCTGAAATTTACGAAGAGTTGATTCCAAAATGGCGTCAAATCAACGTGTTTGAAGGTGAGCATGTGAACCGTGGTGAAACCATTTCTGATGGTCCACAAAACCCACATGACATCTTACGCTTGAAAGGTGAAGTTGCTTTAACTAACTACATCGTGAACGAAGTTCAAGACGTTTACCGTCTCCAAGGTGTAAAAATCAACGACAAGCACATTGAAGTTATCGTACGTCAAATGTTGCGTAAAGTTGATATCATCGATGGTGGTGATACAAGCTTCATTAAAGGCGAACAAGTGGATTACATCCGTGTTGTTCAAGAGAACCAAGCTGTCTTGGCTCAGAACAAGTTCCCTGCGAAGTTTGAACGTCAATTGATGGGTATTACGAAAGCATCGCTTTCTACTGACTCGTTCATCTCTGCTGCATCGTTCCAGGAAACAACTCGTGTGTTAACTGAAGCTGCTGTAACAGGTAAAGAAGATGATTTACGTGGCTTGAAAGAAAACGTTGTTGTGGGTCGCTTGATTCCAGCTGGTACTGGTCTTGCATACCACTTAGAGCGTCGTCGTCAAGAAGCAGAAGCTGCAGAACATGAACTTCATAATGACTTCAGCGAAGTAGACCAAGCATTCAGCCAAGCATTAAACTCAGAGCAATTCTAAGTTTAGACTGGCAATAAAAAAAGGCACCTCAGGGTGCCTTTTTTATTTATATTCATTTTTAACAATTAAAAGTTGTAATTACATAAACACATTAAAGAGCCATTATTTTATTACTTAAGCGGGATAAAGACTCCACAAAAACCCATTAGGCTACCTGCTTATGAAGACTGGAGTAAATCGAATGAAAAAAATGATGATGATTGCAGGTGTGGGTTTGATGTCAACCACTCTATTTGTCGGTTGCCAAAATGCAAGTCCAGAAAGCAAACGTATTGGTTCAGCCGCTATTGGCGGTGGTGCAGGTGGTGCTGTAGGTAAACATGTGGGCGGTAATATTGGTGCAGGCTTAGGCGCGGCGCTTGGCGCAGGTGTGGCAGCCAATGCAAAAGGGTCTAGTAGTAAAACTGTACGTAATAGTGCGATTGGTGCCGGTGTGGGTGCTGTATTAGGTGGTGCAATCATTGGTGGTGATTCAGGCGCTGCTGCAGGAGGGGCGCTTGGTGGTAGTGCAGGCGCGGCTTATGAAGAGAAAAAAGGGAAATACTAAAATTACCCTTTAAGATATTTAAAAAAAAGAAGCTCTTCATTAAATAAGAGCTTCTTTTTTGTCTCCTTAGTAGATTGAAATTTAAATAATTAACTTTACATAGAAGGCTTTTACAAAATATCAATCGATTGCCACAGTGCGATAACACAAACTGATCAAATTACTCATAAAAGAAGATTATGCTTTGATAAAAGCACAAAGGAGTGAGTACGGTCATGAAAAAAACAATTGGTTTAATTTCTACTTTAATGTTATCTGCATTTATGTTCACTGGTTGTCAGAATATGAGTCCATCTGACCAGCGTATTGGCGCAGCTGCATTAGGCGGTGCTGTTGGTGGTGGAGTTGGTAACCATGTAGGTGGTGGTATAGGTGCGGGTGTCGGTGCAGCAGCAGGTGCTGGTGTAGGTTCAAATAGCCAAGGCGGCAGTAAGCAAACCACGACCAAGAGTGCGATCGGAGCTGGTATCGGTTCTGTGGTAGGTAAAGCAATATTGGGTGGTGACTCTGGTGCTGCAATTGGTGGCGCAATTGGTGGTGGTGCTGGCGCTGCGATTGAAGAAAAGAAATAAAGTTTACTGAAATAAAATAAGCGCCTTAGAGCGCTTATTTTATTGTTGAAAAGCTTTTGCTTTTTTACGGCGAATGTAGAGAGTCTTTTGTACTTCAGCAATTCTCACGCCCGATTCATCAAAAATATTTAAATGATATGTTCTGAGTACCGGAGTATAGTTCTCGGCGAGTTCTCGAATCTGTTCAATTTCTGCTAAATCAACTCGGATGTCGGCATAAACAGTACTTCGGCCAGGCGATAAAAAATTAATTTCAGCCGCTTTATCCCAGACAATGTATTTTGACCCTAAGTGATGTATAAGAATCAGCATATAAAATGGATCAACCATCGAATAAAGACTTCCACCAAAATGAGTACCTACCAGATTTTGGTTTTTCCAGGTCAGTGGCATTTTTACCCGAACATGACAAAGTTCTAAGTTCATGACTTCAATATAAATCCCTGCCCCACGATAAGGTGGGTAGTGGTTAAATAAGAATTTAGAAATTGAAGGAATGTTCTGAAGTTTTTTTAAAATAGCCATAATAGTCAATTTTTTTTATTGCAACACTGGTCATACTAGATAAGTATCATCTTTTTTATATTGATGGCAATGCTTTATCCGATTAACGACATGATCGATTGAAAAACAAAATAGGAAATGATTATGCAGCCAAAGATTTATACAGTAACAACAAGTGACCAACAAACGCTTTGTGCCAAGGCTTGGGGCGATGAGAAAAATACTCCATTAGTTTTAGTACATGGTTATCCTGATAATCAGGAAGTATGGGAATCGGTCATTGAGCATTTAATCAATGATTTTTATATTGTTACTTATGATGTCCGTGGAGCGGGCTTGTCATCTATTCCTAAACGAATACGAGATTATCGTTTAGAGCGTTTATCTTTAGATTTACAAGAAGTCGTCGATGAAGTACTCCCAAACCGACAGTTCCATATGGCCGCACATGATTGGGGTTCAATTCAGTCTTGGGAGTCTGCAACTGAACCTAAATTTAAAGGTCGCTTGTTATCGTACACGACCATCTCTGGTCCTTGTTTAGATCATGCTGCACTGTTCTTAAGAGATAAGTTTAAAACAGATCCTGCAAAGATCTTAAAAATATTAACGAAATCATGGTATATCGGTGCGTTCCATTTACCATTAATTGCTCCAACAGTATGGTCTCTTTTTAGTCCAGAAAAATGGGGCAAAATATTAAAAGACTTAGAGCGAAAAGATAATTTACCGTTAAATAGTAATATTTCTGCTGACGGTAAATATGGGATTAATTTATACCGTGCGAATTTTATTCCTCGCTTAACAGCTCCTCGCCAGCGTTATGCACAATGTCCAGTCAAAGCAATAATTTTAAAATACGATACTTTTGTGAGTCCTGAATATATTACGGAAGCAATGCCAAAATGGGTTGAAAACTTTGAGTATGTTGAGCTTGAAGCAAACCATTGGGCGATTCTGAGTCAGGCTGAAAAAGTGGCAGGACATATTCGTCAGTTCATCGAATCACAAAGTTAATAAGTGCCTGTTTAATTTACAAAACTGATAATTTGGCGATATTTTCGGCTTCGTAGATGCGAATCTGATAGAATATCGCCTTTTGTTTTGTTCTGAATTTGTTCATGAATGCTGTTGTTGTGGCGATTGCTGTGATGTTTTTACTCTCACTAGCACGCGTTTCTGTCGTATTGACATTAGTGGTCTCTGCCATTGTTGGTGGTCTTGTCGCGGGTTTAAGCCTTTCTCAAACGGTTGAAGCTTTTAATGCAGGTCTAGGTGATGGTGCCGAAGTTGCACTTGCTTATGCCGTATTAGGCGCATTTGCACTTGCCCTTTCTAAATCGGGTTTACCCGATCTGCTTGCTCATAAGCTTATTGGTCTCTTGGGGATGGAAGCGGGGAAAAGCCGTGAAACCAAAGTAAAATATTTACTCTTAGGTATTTTACTGATTGCTGCCATTTTCTCTCAAAACCTGATACCTGTTCATATTGCATTTATTCCTGTACTTGTACCGCCGTTATTACGAGTCATGAACCATTTAAAACTAGATCGCCGCGCAGCAGCTTGTGTTTTGACTTTAGGTTTAGTGGGTACCTATATTTTTCTACCTGTCGGCTTTGGTGCGATTTTCCTTGAACAAATCTTAATGGGAAATATCAACAAAATTGGTGCTGCTTATGGCTTACATGTAGAACGAGGTATGATGCCAATTGGCATGGCAATTCCAGTTCTAGGAATGGTTTTAGGTACTTTGGTTGCGGTGTTTATTAGTTACCGTAGGCCAAGAATTTATGCTGATCGTACCATTACCCCTGTAACCACCATTGATTTAGATAAACCTCTGCGTGCAACAGCGCAAGATGAAACAGCAGATCTAAAAGCCGATGCAGAAGAACTTAAACATGAAGCAGAGCAAGGCCCTGTAATTGCTAAGAAAACAATTTTCATGGCTTTACTGGCGATAGGCCTCACTTTAGTTGCACAGCTTTATTCTGGCTCAATGATTTTGGGTGGTTTAGTAGGCTTTGCAGTTTTGTCTACAGCTGGCATTTTTAAGTGGCAAGATGCAGATGATGTCTTTGTACAAGGCATGCGAATGATGGCTCTAGTCGGTTTTATTATGATTTCCGCTGCGGGTTTCGCTTCAGTCATGACGCATACTGGGGATATCAATCAACTGGTAAAAGGTGTGGTTGAAATCATTGGGGATAATCGTGCGCTTGCAGCTTTCTTAATGCTTTGTATTGGTTTATTTGTCACGATTGGTATTGGTTCATCTTTCTCAAGTGTTCCTGTTTTAGCAGTTATTTATGTGCCTTTATGTGTACAGTTTGGTTTCTCGCCATTAGCAACGATTGCACTGATTGGAACAGCAGCGGCTTTAGGTGATGCAGGTTCTCCAGCTTCCGATTCAACTTTAGGACCTACAGCTGGCTTAGGAGTAGATGGGCAGCATGACCATATTTGGGATACTGTGATTCCAACATTTATCCACTTTAATATTCCTCTACTCGTTTTTGGTTGGATTGCAGCCATGGTTTTATAAGTTTTTATAATATATTGAATTAAAACCTCCTTAATAATTATCTAAAGATAAGCATTAAGGAGGTTTTTTTATGTTATAAATAAAACATGCATTTAAAATAAATTATATTAAAATACTCGGAATTTAAAGTATATTAAAAAGGTTGGTTATATAAAATAATTCTGATTAATTAGGTTGGGATGAAAACCAATTAAAATGGTTGGTTAATATATAATTTTATTTAAAACAGTTATTTAAAAATAAATATAAAAATAATTTTATAATGGGTGTTGCATCAATTTAAAATAAATGTTTATTATAAATATAAATAAGGTTGGAGATATTAAAGTGTTCAAAAAAGCGTTGGTTATTGCATTAATGGGGATGTCTTCATTTACTTTTGCTGGTAATTGGCAAGTAAAATTTGGTGGTAGTGTTATTGCTCCATCAGAAGATACAACAACTGCTTTAGGTGTAGTAAAGGCTGATAATGAATATGCATTTACACCATCAGTTGAATACTTTTTTGGCGAATCTCCTTTTTCGGCAGAATTATTATTAGCAACGCCAGTTAATCATGATGTTTTATTAGATGGTCAGAAAGTAGCGCGTATTAAACAATTACCACCGACAATTACCGCGAAATATCATTTTAAAAACTCGACTCGTTTTACACCGTATATTGGTATCGGGGCGACAGCATTTATTCCTTGGGATGAACAAGGTGTTGCTGACAAAGTAAAAGAAGATTTTGGTGTAGCTGGGCAAGTTGGTTTTAATTTCCAACCTGCTGATGCGAAAAATTGGGGTGTATTTGTAGATGTTCGCTATGCGGATATTAGCCCAGAAGTTACTTTAACAAATGGTGCTAAATTCGACTTGGATATTAACCCGTTTGTTTACACTTTAGGTTATAGCTATAAATTTTAAGCATAATAATAAATAGAAAAAATATAATAACAAACCTAGACTCAGGCACCTCACATAGATTTTATGTGAGGTTTTTTATTTTATTGTTCTCACTAAAAAAAGCATAAAACAGACAGTTTTCTACATATTCGTTCAACCTTTATTTTTAAACTATTTTTTATATATCTTTAAAGGAATAACGTCATGAATAGAAAATTCGCCATAGGCTTAGCACTTTTAAGTGGTATGGCTTTTACTCATAGTGCGCAGGCAGCTAGTTTCTCTTGTGATGCAGCAAAAACCAAGACGGAAGTCAGTATCTGTAAAAACCGTTCTTTAAATGATGCAGATGTCAAAATGGCAACGACTTATCAAATTGTTTTACATGCTTTGCCAATGGGTGGTCGTGATAATCAAAAAGATACGCAGCAGCAGTGGTTGAAAAAAAGAAATGCTTGCGCAGCTAATGTAAGTTGTATTTCCAAAGCTTATCAACAGAGACAACAACAGTTGGATTCTATCTTACAAGATAGAGTATTAAGTCACGGTCCATTTTAATTAAAGAAAAATTTTTTAATATTCAGGATTGAAAAATTCTAGAAGTACTCCATTCATAAAGCATTCGAGAACAAACAAACTTCAAAATTTAAGGAGTGATTTATGAGTGAACAAGCATCACAAAATTATAGTTTCCAAGCAGAAGTAGCACAGCTTTTACATTTAGTGACGCATTCTCTCTATTCGAACCCTGAAATTTTCTTGCGTGAGCTTATTTCGAATGCATCTGATGCATGTGATAAGTTGCGTTTTGAAGGAATTAATCATCCTGAATATTATGAAAATGATCCGGACTTACATGTACGAATCAGCTTAAATAAAGAAGATAAAACCTTAACGATTTCTGATAACGGTATTGGTTTAAGCCAACAAGAAGCAATTGATAACTTAGGTACCATTGCAAAATCTGGTACTAAAGACTTCATGTCAAAATTGACGGGTGACCAGAAAGCAGATGCTCAGTTGATTGGTCAGTTTGGTGTTGGTTTTTACTCAGGTTTTATTGTTGCCGATAAAATTACGGTGGAATCACGCCGCGCAGGTTTAGATGCTTCTGAAGGGGTGCGTTGGATCAGTGGCGGTACAGGCGAGTTTGAAGTTCAGCAAATTGATAAAGCTTCACGTGGTACTGACATTATTCTTCACTTACGTGATGAGGCGCTCGATTATTTAGAGTCTTATAAAGTTAAGCAGATCGTTAATAAATACTCTGACCACATTAGCTTGCCAATTGAAATGCAAAAAGAAGTTTGGCAGGAAGAGGAAGTCGCTGAAGGTGAGGAGCCTAAAGGTGGCCAAATGGTCAAAACTGACGAATGGGAAGCAATTAACTCTGCAAGCGCTTTATGGACACGTAACAAAAGTGAAGTGACTGAAGAGCAATATGTTGAGTTCTATAAAAACTTAACGCATGACTTCGAAGCACCACTGGCTTGGGCGCATAACCGTGTAGAAGGTAGTACGGAATATACCCAGTTACTTTATATTCCAAGTAAAGCACCTCATGACATTTTTACACGTGAAGCAAAAGCGGGAATTAAGCTGTATGTAAAACGCGTATTCATTATGGATGATGCGGATAATTTAATTCCAAACTATTTACGCTTTGTACAAGGTGTCGTGGACAGCGCCGATTTACCGCTTAATGTGAGCCGTGAGTTGTTGCAAGAAAGCCGTGACGTTAAGACAATTCGTGAAGGTAACGCACGCCGTGTACTCACTTTGCTTGATGGCTTGGCTAAATCAGAAGATGAAAAAGACCAAGAAAAATTCAAGACGTTCTACACTGAGTTTGGTTCAGTGCTTAAAGAAGGCTTGGGTGAAGACTTTGGTAACCGCGAACGTATTTTAAAATTATTACGTTATGCAACTTCAACAAATGATGAAGTGGTAACTTCTTTTGCAGACTATAAAGCGCGCATGAAAGAAGGCCAAAAAGCCATTTATTACGTTACTGCTGACAGCTTAGCTGCTGCTAAAAACTCTCCACAGCTAGAGTTGTTTAAGAAAAAAGGCATTGAAGTATTATTAATGGCAGAGCGTGTTGATGAGTGGGCAATGAACTTTGTTCATGAGTTTGACGGTACGCCATTAAAGAATGTATCTAAAGGCGCTGTTGATTTAGGTGACTTGCAAGATGCAGAAGAGAAAAAGGCACTAGAGCAAGCAGCTGAACAATTTAAGCCTGTGGTTGAGAAATTAAGTGACTCGTTGAAGGCTAAAACTAAAGAAGTACGTGTAACCACCCGTTTGGTAGACTCTCCAGCGTGCTTAGTAACAAGTGAAGGTGAATTATCACCACAACTTATTCGTATGCTGAAACAAGCGGGGCAAGCTGTACCTGAAATCAAGCCAATTTTAGAAATTAACCCTGAGCATCCCTTAGTGAAAAAACTTGAAGGTTCAGAACAATTTGATGATTTGGCAAACGTGATTTTTGATCAGGCTGTGATTGCAGAAGGTGGTTTACCAGAAGACCCAGCAGCTTATGTGAAGCGTATTAATAGCCTATTGTTGAAATAATTTTTTGATATAAAAAAAGCCTCTGAACTGTCAGGGGCTTTTTTGTGGATAAAGAAAGAGTTATCCACAACTTAATGATTTTTGGTTAAAAATTAGCTTCTAGATTCATTTGGACACTCAATTGATGCTTAGGATCATCATCAATATGATTAAAAAAATTAAGATCATTTTGCATAAAAATCCAATCTCGCCATATAGGCTGACGCCATGACAGATAGGGGCCCCAACTATTTACCCGCATGTCATTTTTGGTATATACGCCACCACTATAAATACCGTAAGTCAGACTATTATCTTTTACAAACTCAAATTGTTGAAAAGTCCAATTGCCCCAGTTGTATTCTTCATTTTCGCTCTTATTCACATTAAATTTGTTAGCGAACAGGGTGTTGTCTTGCATTTTCTGCGTTAAGTTTAGCGTTGTTTCAGTATAGTTTCGGCTGGTTGAACCGTAGCGAAATACCTGTTCGGTATCTATGCTTATGTTATGTCTTAAATTCCATTTTTTCTTGGCAAGAAATTGTACGTAAACATCACTGTCTGAATTTGAGCCTAAATCAAGATTATTTTCGAAAGGCATCCATGTTGAAATTGTATCCCAGCTTGCGGTAAGTGGATTACTAACTGAAATATGAGGTGTTGAAGCTTTCTTCTTTTTCTTACCTAAGGTTTTATAAGGGTGCTTGGGCTGTGTTGCACGGCTCCATAACGTATCATTTCCAAACACCGCCATCAGGTCCTGAATAAGTGCGGCATCTGAATCATTATTTGTTTCTGCTTCACAGGGTGAAGGTGAAAAAGATAGAGAGTGACTGTTACTTTTTATGAATAGGGTGGATGAATGTAGAGATCGTCTTGTAGAGCGTTGATGTTTGAAAGAAGTAGAGAAAATTTGCGTATGAGGAATTAAAACCAACATACCTAAACTATAAATACAAAGTAAGGCTTTAGATTTATATTCGAATGAAGAAGAAGAGAATTGATTCATTTTTCTGAAAATCAGGAATCAAAAGTTAGCTCAGTATTGTAAGGGAAAAAGCTTAAATTTTTATTTAAAAGTATTTTATTTTTCACCACCTTGGAGACAGCCTCCAAGGTGGTTCTTAGCAATTAGAACAGTGCTTCTAAACGTAAGAATGTGCTGACAAAATGGTTACGGTCTTCACGGTGGTCATTAAAGTAATTGACGTCGCCTTGTACAAAGAACCATTCACGAAAGAGCGGCTGACGCCATGATACAAATGGACCCCAACTGTTTAAGCGTAAATCGTTGTCGTTGTAATAGCCACCTGTATAAATACCATAATTAAAACGGTTATTTGCAAAGAAACTATGTTCGCGGAAAACTCGGTTTTCCCATGTTAAATCATCATCTTGATCATCGGCATACGTTAAGCTGAACTGGTTCGATAAAATCGGTTGATTTGGACGAGCATGGGTAAGCTCTAGGTTAGTACGTAAATAATTTTCACTATGAATGCCATAGCGATAAATTTCTTCGGCATAAAACTTAAAGTCATTACGGAGTTGCCAATTTCTCGATGCTTTTAAGCGAACATACACGTCGTCTCCAGAACGGATACCTAAGTCGGCATCTGTTTCAAATGGCAGTTTTTTAGAGAAATTTGACCAACGTAATGCGATTGAGCTGTTGTCATCTCGTGTTCGTTTAGTATCAAGTTTCTTATTTGAATCTTGATTTGGGTTTTGGTTAATATTGGCTGGACTATTATTAAATTCGTTATCTAAAGAGTCATCACCAAACACCACGCTTAAGCGTTTCTCTAGCGTAGGGAGTTTAATCTTCCCGCGTATTCTGGGTTTGATTTCAAAGTTATCGTATTCATTCCAATAGTTATCAACCATTACACGGATGGTTGCAGTAGCTGGTTTTTGAGGGTCGACTTCACCAAACCAGTTATCAATTTTTTCAGATGTATGATCAGCCCAATTTCGAATTTTCTTTTGCTTACGGTCAAACCAAGTCTGATCTTCGGTTTGCTCGGTGGGTGGAACAATAGGTTGATTGGACTGCTCCGGAAAAATCGTTGGGGTAGCATCAATCCACCTTGGGATTTGATCTAAAAGATTTTCATCTTTATTTTCTTCGGTTTGTACTCCAGATGACGAACCTTTGACTTGCTGAGTTGAAGAAGAGTTTACTTCTGCATGAGCCATGCATACTGAGCCAAATCCTAAAGTTACAAGTGCGAAAAGCTGCCGATACGTAATAACGTGAAATGTTTTCATATCTATCTTTTATGTTTTGTTGTTATTGTCACTTTTGTTGATTTTTCTAATAAAATCAAGAGGACGACACAAAAGTTAAGTAAATTTAACTTTTCTTACATATTTGAAATAACTTAAAAAGTTTAAGCTATTAGCGAGAATTTTTAAGCAAAAAAAATCCCCCAAACTAGGGGGATTTTAGATCAAGGAAACTTCAAATTCCGATCATTAAACACATAAAAAACAGAACATTACAGCGCGAATATTCTAAGTCGCAATCATAAACACATTTTAAACAATTGAATAGTTCTTTTTTTAGAACGCTCTATTGCTAAAACGGTGATAAAACATACGATTTGTTCACACTTTACAATTAAGACTGTTTATTTTGTGGAATATCACATGTTTCATCATTACAAACAGCTGCGTCATCTTGCTCGATTTCTTCAGCATTTGCTTTGAGCTGTGCTTGTTCTAACACTTGTAAAAACACTTCACGAGGCTGTGCACCTGCAAGCGCAATTCTTTGATCAAATACAAAGAATGGTACGCCAGTTACATTGAGCTGCTCGTGTGCAATTTTTTCGTCATGACGAACGAAGTCAGCCAATTCATTCGTATCGAGTACATATTCAACTTCGGCATTATCAAGGCCAATACGAGAAGCAATTTCCTCTACGACTTCACGTTCACCAATCGCTAAACCTTCAGTCATATAAGCATGGAAAAAGGCTTCTTTTGCTTGGTTACCTAAACCTTTACTTTGGGCAAGATGAATAATACGGTGAGCGTTAAAGCTATTGCCCGAGTTGGCTTTTTGCCATTGGAAGTCGATACCTTCAGAGGCAGCCATGGCCGCAATGTTGCGCTCCATTTCTTCCATCTCTTCATAGGTACGGCCATATTTTTTCGCTAAACGCTCAGTATTTGAAGTGTCATGTGTTGCTGGTGCATTCGGATCTAATTCGAAACTATGCCAATGAATATCAAGTTCAATACCAGCTTCAGCCGCGACATGTTCAAGGCGTTTTTTGCCGATGTAACAGAAAGGACAAACTACATCAGACCAGACATCAACACGCATGGGAGAATCTCATAAATTTTAATTACCCATCATAATAGGGATGATGTGCAAGGATTTAAAGCATTGAATAGCGAATAGAGTGTTGCGTATTATGAAATAAATGACATATAAAGAAGGAAGAGCTCTATTTTATAACTATAAAGAGCAAAACTATAAGAATGGAAATAGGAGGTGTGTATGCGCCGAATTTTGATTGCAATTGCAGGTCTGGTGGTGATTGCAGGTATTGTCTTTTTTTCCTATCAACATATCAAACAGCAACAAGCTAAAGACAGTAGCGAAATGTTCGATGTCGTGATGAATGAAAAAATGAGTGAACTTTATGAACAGGCTCAAGATTGGTCTAAACCTGTACAACTCGATATTCATGATAAACGGCTTGGAGGACACTATAAGCAAGTCTCAGAGTTTCTTTTAAGTTATTGGGTTCAAAACGTAAATGCCCGCAATGAATATTTAAGAGAACTAAAAGCTGCAAAGTGGGATACTTTTTTAAATGTTGACCGTTTGGACCTTGATAAAAAACAAAAATATGCTGAAACAGAAAAGATGTTGGCTGATGTTCGGCAAGCTTCAGATAAGTATCAGTCTGAATATGAATCAATACATAAGACCTTTCTCGCTAAAATTCAGGAATTATCTGTTGATGCAGATACGAGACAACTTCTTGAAATGAAATTGGGAACTCAGCAAAAGGCTGATCAAGACCATACGATTTTTATGATTGAGCTACAAATTTTAGATGATGCAGAGGAAATGTTTAAACTTCTAAAAAACTATTCGTGGCAAAAGAAAGATCATATGATCCTTTTTCATGAAAATGCTCAGGTTAAAAAATTTAACGAGCTTTACCAACATGTTTTAAAGCTTAATGCAAAAATTGAAAGTATTAAGAAAAAGAACGTGGCTGCTTTAGAAAATGAGCTAGAAGAATAGTTGCAGCATGAGCATCAACTACTATGTATTGGTGCTTTCAGCTTTGCCTTTTGCCAAGAAAGATTGTAATAAACTTTGAGAAGTTTGTAGTTTGTTTAACTGCTCAGAGACATGTATCAGTTCTGTTTGTAGCTTTTCTTGAACAATAGGGCAGAGCGTAAATACCATTTCATCTAAATCAAAACATGGTAATAACACCTGAATGTCTTTTAGGGTCATACCCGCATCATTTAATATTTTAATTTTCTTAATATTTTCAATATCTTTTTGCGTATAACTTCGATAGTTATTACTTGCTCGATGCGGTTGTATTAGCCCTAAACTTTCATAATAACGCAGCATACGCGGACTAACTTTTGTAAGCTCGGCGACTTTAGCTAGGTTCATAAAATAGGCTTGACCTTAACAGTGGCGTCATAGTTTAGCATGTTTTTATCTTTCAAAATGGTACTTGTTCCATGATCAGAAAACTTATTTTATTGGTGTTATTCGGATTGATGTCATTTGTTGCAAATGCCAAAACATTGGAACTTCAGGAGAAGAACATGCGTCAAATATTTGTACTTCACGGTTATTCAGCTTCTATAAATGATCACTGGTTCTTGGATCTAAAACATCAAATAGAAGACGAAAATACCTCTGTTACTTTAATACCATTTCCAGATTCTGAGCATCCCAATGTAGATGCTTGGCAGAAGGTTTTAGATGAACAGATACCAGAGGTTAATGAAAATACTTATTTTGTGGCACATAGTTTGGGTGTCATTACTTTGCTGCACTTTTTGCAAAGACATGATTATAAAAATATTGGAGGAATGATTTTAGTATCTGGATTCTCTGGACCAATTGCAGATTCTTCACCCCTCACAGCTTATATAACAAAGAGCAAAGTCGATACCAATTACTTTAAGGGCATAAAGAAAAAGCTGGTGTATTTATCTGATAATGATGATTTGGTTCCACCAAAACTGACAGTTCAATTGGCTAAGGATATTGATGCGCCGTACATTACAGTTCCTAATGGCGGACATTTTTTAGGTCGGGAAGGTTATACGTCATTTCCGCAAGTCGTGAATTCTTTAAAAGAAATGTTAGAGAATAAATAAAATCTATAAGATAAATCTCACCCTATAAATGGTTATAACTCATTTATAGGGTGGTTTTCTATTCAGTTTTTTATTAAGAAAGTCCCTTACTATTACATTAAAAATTTTAATTATATTTACCGTTTATCTGAGCCTTACTGAATCAAAAAGCAGTTTGTTGTAGCTTATTTATAGAGACCTTTATTTGAATCTTCATCTTTTGATTGAAATAGGATGACTGATTTTTTGGAGCTAGTTATGAACTTTCTAAAACAATCAGCTTTAATCGCTGCATTTGCTTTTATGGGTTTACCAACTGTTCAGGCAGAAGAAGTAACGACTTTACCCACTATTCGCGTTATGGCTGAATCTGAGCTACGTGATGAGGTGGGCTTTGTGCCGTTTCAAGAAGATAAGAAGGTACGCCAAGCACTACAACACCATGAATATAAAATACATAATGATATACAGAATGCTTTCGTCCCAGAAGGGATGACGACCATAGATTATCAGCCCGTTATGGCGCAGCCTGATCTCTCACAACTTTCTCCATTTTTACGAGAATATATTTTGGCAGTAGCAGGTGGGATTCAGTCTTCTGACCCAACCAATGGTATTTTTGAAATGTTAAAGCCGCTGAACATTAACCGAAGTAATGTTGATGCTTATCGTGATGGTACGATGAAAGTAAATTTAAATGATATTTTGAAATTACAGCAACAAATCCAAGATGGTTTAAAAGGCCGATAAGATAAAAATCCCCGCATTGAGCGGGGATTTTTTTATCTAGGTGTTAATTAAACACGTTCGATAATCGTTGCAATACCTTGACCAAGGCCGATACACATCGTCGCAAGACCAATTTGAGTATCTTGTTGCTCCATTACGTTTAACAACGTAGTGGTGATACGTGCACCAGAACAGCCTAGTGGGTGACCCAAAGCAATCGCACCACCATTTAAGTTAATGATGTCTTGCTTGTCATAAATGCCTAAGCCTTTCATTACTGACAAGCCTTGAGCAGCAAATGCTTCGTTTAATTCGATAGTTTGAATATCTGCCATCGTTAAACCAGCACGTTTAAGCGCTTTTTGAGTTGCTGGAACTGGACCGTAACCCATGATTGCTGCATCACAGCCTGCAACTGCCATAGAGCGAATGACAGCACGTGGTTTTAAACCTAATGCTTGAGCACGTTCAGCAGACATAAGCAACATTGCAGAAGCACCGTCAGAAAGAGCAGAAGAAGTTGCTGCTGTTACTGAACCACCTTTAGGATCAAACACAGGTTTTAATGCTTTGAACGCTTCAAGGTTTGCATCTGGACGAATTACTTCGTCAATATCGCAAAGGATTTTAAAGCCATTTGCATCGTGTCCTTCAACACCAACGATTTCGTTTTTGAAACGACCTTCTTGAGTTGCAGCCCAAGCACGGCGGTGAGATTCAACACCGAACGCATCTTGTTCTTCACGCGTAATGCCGTTCATGCGACCTAACATCTCAGCAGTCAAGCCCATCATGTTAGATGCTTTCGCATAATGTTTAGATGCTTCTGGGTTAAGGTCGATGCCGTGCATCATACCTACGTGGCCCATATGCTCTACACCACCAATAATGAAGATGTCACCTTGGTTAGTCGCAATTTGTGCTGCCGCAGTGTGGATTGCCTGCATAGACGAACCACAAAGACGGTTCACTGTTTGACCAGCAACAGTTTTAGGCAAGTCAGCCAATAAACCGATGTTACGGCCAATGTTCATACCTTGTTCTAGAGTCTGGTTTACACAGCCCCAGATCAGATCTTCAACTTCATTTACATCAAACTGGTTACGGGCAACGAGCGCACGTACAAGTTCAGCAGATAAACTGTCGGCACGTACATTACGGAACATACCGTTTTTAGATTTGCCCATGGCAGAACGAACGCCATCAACAATCACAACGTCACGTGGATTTAAAGTAGCCATTCACGTCGCTCCTTAACCGTAGAATTTTTTGTTGTTAGCAGCCATGTCGCGCAACATTTGCGGCGCTTCATAAGCCTTACCTAAGTGTGCATATTTGTCGCAAAGCGCAACGTATTCAGCAACACCTGTTTGGTCGATGTAACGGCATGGACCACCACGGAATGGAGGGAAACCTACACCCATAATCATCGCCATGTCTGCTTCAGATGCAGTTGCTACAATCTTGTCTTCTAAGCAACGAACTGTTTCGTTACAGAAAGCAAGCATCATACGGTCAATGATTTCTTGGTTATCAAATTCGCGTTTTTCGCCAGTGACGAATGGAGCAATCACTTCATACGCTGTTGGATCAACAGTTTTTGCTTTCTTGCCTTTCTTGTCGAGTTCGTATTTGTAGAAACCTACGTCATTCTTTTGACCAAGACGCTTCGCTTCATACATTGCTTGGATTGCGCCTTTGTAGTCTGGCTTCATACGGTCAGGGAAACCTTCCGCCATGACTTCAGCACCATGTACACCTGTGTCGATACCTACAACATCAATCAGGTAAGCAGGACCCATTGGCCAACCAAACTTAGACATTACATTGTCAATTTGCTGGAAATCTGCGCCGTCTTTTACAAGAAGGTCAAATGCACCGAAGTAAGGGAACAATACACGGTTAACCAAGAACCCTGGGCAGTCATTTACAACGATTGGTGTTTTACCCATTTTTTGAGCAAGAACGACTGTTGTTGCAATTGCTTCTTCAGAAGTTTTTTCACCACGAATAACTTCTACAAGCGGCATCATGTGAACTGGGTTGAAGAAGTGCATACCAACGAAGTTTTCAGGACGTTGTAATGCTTTTGCCAAACGTGTAATTGAAATTGTAGAAGTGTTAGACGCAATGATCGTGTTTTCACGAACATTTTTCTCAGTTTCTGCAAGTACGATTTCTTTAACTTTTGGATTTTCAGTTACCGCTTCGATCACGATATCAACTTCTTTAAACTCATCGTAGCTTAAAGTAGGACGGATACGAGCAAGTGTTTCACCCATTTGCGCAGGTTTCATTTTCTTGCGTTCAACTTGTTTAGTTAACAAGCTGTTTGCTTCTGACATACCTAGTGCAAGTTGTGGGTTACCAATATCCTTCATGATAATTGGTGTGCCTTTGCTTGCCGCTTGGTAAGCAATACCACCACCCATAATACCAGCGCCAAGTACAGCTGCTTGGTTTACAGGGTGAGCACCTTTTTCATGTTGTTTAGATGCTTTTTTCACAACTTGGTCATTGATGAATAAACCAATCAATGCACCAGCTTGTGGAGTAATTGCTGCTTTAGCAAAGCCTTCAGCTTCAACTTTTAATGCTTCATCACGTGCAAGGCTTGCACCCGCTTGTAATGAATCAAGTAATAATTTTGGAGCAGGGTATTGAGCAGGGTTTGCTTTAGCAAGTACAGCACCTTTTGCTGTGTTGAACGCCATCATTTGTTCAAGCGGGTTCAATTTTACAGCATCAAGTTTTTCTTGGCGTTTTGCTTTCCAGTTTAAACGACCAGAAATCGCTTGTTTAACCAAGTCAGTTGCAGCATCAAGTAATTTATCAGCAGCTACAATCGCATCTACAGCACCATCTTTAAGCGCAGCAGCTGGTTTTTTAGGAGCAGCCATTGCCATCCATTCAACCGCATTGTCGATACCAATAACTCGGCTTAAACGGACACTACCACCGAAACCAGGATAAATACCAAGTTTGATTTCTGGTAAACCTACTTGTGCAACTTCTGACATCACGCGATAGTCACACACTAAACACATTTCAAAACCGCCACCCAAAGCCATGCCATTAATAGCAGCAACTTTTGGAAGGTCTAAATCTTCAAAGCTATTGAAGATTTCGTGAACAGGCATAAGCCAGTCAACAATCGCTTTTTCGCCTTGTGCAAAGTTTTGACCAAATTCGGTAATATCTGCACCAACAATAAATGTAGATTTACCAGAAGTTACAACTAAGCCTTTAATATCGTTATTGGCTTTTACAGCCGCGATAGCAGCTTTGAAATCTTCAATTGTTGCACGGTTAAATTTATTGACCGACTCACCTTGTAAGTCAAAGCGGAATTCTGCAATTCCGTCCGCAAGCATTTGGACGGTAATGGCATTGCCAGCGTGGATCATGCCTGATCTCCTTAGTTTTGGAGGATTTCTAAGTTGATGTTATGAAGCGTGTGTACAGCTCCGGTACACATTTATGCTTCGCTAATCTTACGATAACTATATCTAAAAAGAACCCGACAAGTTGTATCAAGCCGTGACGCAAGGGTCATCTTATTTTTTATTGAATTCATACCACTTAAATGCATAAAGAAAATCATATACATAGAGAGTATCTAAAGGCTTTTGTTTTAGTTTAAGTTTTTATTTATGAGAGGCTTTAGTCGTGAATTTTCTATATAAAAAATGGCATTTATAAGAAATTGATTTCTTGTCAAAAAAGTCAATTGCCTAGTAATACTGCTTAAAAAACTGAGCTATAAATTCACTAAACTTGGGTTATTTATACCTATAAAAAATAAGTTATGTTTTATATTTTTAAGGGGTTGATACATCTAAATAGGTTCTTTAATTTTTTGCATTCGCTTTTTATAAGTCAATTTTGTTAAAATTTGCGCCAATTAAATATTCTTCTGGTTACTATTACCTTCGAAAATTAAGGTAATGTTGCCCTAAACTTTTGAAAGAGTAGCAATATGATTAAGTGGATCGTATTAGCGATTTTTGTAATATCTGCATTGTATATCCAACATCGCGGCAAAGTGCGTCACTCGTTTTATCGTCAATTTTTTGACCATTCAACCTTGCTCGCACCGATTAACTTTTTAATGTACATCTTTTCAAAGGTACCGAATCAGCCTTATATCGACACTCAACACTTTAAAGATTTAAAAGTGTTAGATGAAAATTGGGAAATGATTCGAGATGAAGCGAAAGCTTTATATGACCAAGGTGGGATTAAAGCTTCGAGTACCTACAACGACTTAGGTTTCAACTCTTTCTTTAAAACAGGTTGGAAACGTTTTTACCTTAAATGGTATGAGTCGAGCCATCCTTCGGCAGCTGAGCTTTGTCCAAAAACGACTGCTTTACTGAAAACATTACCAACGATTAAAGCGGCAATGTTTACCGAACTTGCTCCTGATAGCCGTTTGGTTAGACACCGTGACCCATACGCAGGCTCACTTCGTTATCACTTGGGTTTGATTACACCAAATGATGACCGTTGTTTTATTGATGTAGATGGTGAAAGATACTCTTGGCGTGACGGACAAAGTGTTGTGTTTGATGAAACTTATATTCACTATGCTGAAAATAAGACCGATCAAAACCGTATCATTTTCTTCGCAGACGTTGAGCGTCCGATGAAAGTGAAATGGATGGAACGTTTTAACCATTGGTTTGGTCGTAACGTGATGACTGCAGCAAGTTCACCGAATGAAACAGGTGACCAAACGGGTGGTTTAAATAAAGCATTTGGTTATGTGTACCAAATTCGTATTAAAGCCAAAGCGTTAAAAGCTAAAAACCGCAAGTTATATTACTTCTTAAAATGGTTCCTCATGCTTGGAATTTTCTTCCTGATTTTTGTACGACCATATGTATTTTAATTAAAACGCCCGAAAGGGCGTTTTTTTATTCTGATTATTTAAATAATTTAGATTTATTTTTATGCATTTAAAACGATGTTTATTAGTGTAGGGAGTATTTTATTTAAAATTTTAGGTGAATTTTATATTAATTATTGGGATGATAATGCGGCTGGTAAATATATACCTTTCTTGTACTTAATAAATTTTAAAAATTTGTGTGGAATATAAATGAATACGGTGATGAAACAAGCTTTAGTAATAACTACATTTAGTGCAGCAGTAATATTAACTGGATGTGGTAAATCTAAGCCAGAGCCAAAATCAAAAACAGAAAAAGTTGAGGCAATTTCGGATTGGAGCTGTACGCATCCTGACAATTTAAATCAGATTCAAACCTCTTTGAAAAAAGAATATTTGAAGCAAATCGAACGTAGCTTAAGACAAAGTCAATATCAGGTTGATGCAGATATTCTTAATAAAATTAATCAAGGTTTGAAGTTTGAAATTAAAAATATTCGCACTTTACCGTTAGAAGATGATAGCCAAAAAAATACACAACTCAGCTGTGAAAGCCAGTTAGTTGTTTCATTTCCTAAAGGTTTACAAAAACGTGCGGAAAAAGCATATGTTGAAGAATTGCGTCACTCTAATGAAGAATCGCAAACGCTTAATGACTATTTTTCGGATAATGACTCATCTTTGACTCTTGAAAATGACCAATTGAAAGGTGAATTTTTCTATAACATCACAAAAACAGATAAAGAGGGGTTGGTGTTTGATTTGCCAAGTCAAAACACTGTGATTGAAGGATTAGTTTTTGTTGCCACTAAAGCTGTGCAATATGCGGCTTATGTTAAAGAAAATGAGTTGATTGACGAAAATATTGAAGAAAATCGACAAAAGTCTGAACAAAATAATGAAGAGCAGACTGCTTTGGCTCAAGAAGCCATGGATGTTCGTAAAAAAGAATTAGATAGCGACAAAGCGAAGCAAGTGGAACGCTTAAATCAGACTTGGGATAAATTGAGTGCCGATAAAAAAACTCAATTTAAACAAGATCAATCGGATTGGTTTAAAAAACGTGATGTTGAATGTAAAGTACTGGCACAAAAAAGTGTGGAAGAAATTCCTGAAAAGGACCTAGAAACTTACCAAAAGCAATCCGATTATTGGACTGCTGATATGCGTAAGCAAAACCAAGAGATGCAATATACTCAGTGCTTTATTCAAAAAACTGCAGAGCGAACAGTTTATTTAAATAATTTAAACTAATCTGAAACTTTCTATAAGTGCTTGGTCAATCGTGTTGAAATAGATGGGATTGACCAATCTTTAGTAAGCTCGAAAGAGATTTTTTGATAGAATAAATTCGATAAATTGTTTTTGTGATCCATTTCACAGTGCTGGCAATTTGTTACAACTATTAAAAGCCAACGCATAATTTTGATTCTACAATTGCTCCGTTTTTTCGAAGACTGGTTAGCGGAAGTAGGTTTCAAAATGGCTCATGCTCATCACGTAGCTCATGCACATGTTCACCACATTAAATTGAGAAAAGAAGAAAGTTCTCAGGGTGACTTAAAAACGAAAGCGATGTTAAACAAAGCTTCGGCTGAGACTAAAAAGCATAGCCGATCAACTTCTAAAAGACATAAAGTAGAAGACCAAAATATCGATCTGCATAAGTTCTCAAGCAAACTTGAAAGCATGTCAGCAAAACACAGTAAAGAAAAATGTGCCAAGAATATCCGTATTGCTTTACAAGCGGCTGGCGCAGACGTTTCAAAGCATCCAGTAGCTGCATCTGACTGGGGGCATACTCTAGAAAAGAACGGCTATAAGAAAATCAAACCAGCATTCAACCGTCCTCAAGAAGGCGATATCTATATTATTGAACGTACCAGTGGTCATACCTACGGACATATTGCTGGCTATACGGGGAATGGTTGGTTCTCTGATTTCCGTCAAAAAACCTATGCGGTATATAAAGAAAAAGACGTGAAATATAGTTACTATCGTCTCGATTCTTAAAGATGTACGACATACTTTGTCGGTCTACTTCGTCATCCCTTGTCAAATTTAGGTTCTGGCACAGTAAAGCACTTGAAAAGTAAGGATGAAAACATCACATTAGGTATTCAGTATTAAGCCATGCATGCCAATAGTGAATCAAAACGCTCGTCCCCATATTGAAAAAATTTTAGCCCATATGACCCAACTTCCAGGCGTTTATAAAATGCTAGGGAAAGAGGGCGAATTGTTATATGTCGGTAAAGCAAAAAACCTAAAAAATAGGGTATCGAGTTATTTTGTTAAAACCATTGAGCATCCGAAAACTCAGGCTTTAGTTGCGCGAATTTATGATATTGAAACGCTTGTTACGCGTTCAGAAACTGAAGCGCTGCTTTTAGAACAAAACTTAATTAAACAACATCGTCCGCCTTATAACATCATGTTGCGAGACGACAAGTCATACGTCTATATCTTTGTATCGGCAGATAAACCGTATCCACGAATTGCCAGTGGACGTGGCAAAGGTAAGCACCAAATTGGTAAATTCTTTGGACCTTATCCAAGTGCTTATAGTGCCCGAGATACCTTACTGGTTTTACAAAAACTTTTTAATGTCCGTCAGTGTGAAAATAGTTACTTCTCACAGCGCAAGCGTCCATGTTTGCAATATCAAATCAAACGTTGTTCGGCCCCGTGTGTAGGCTTAGTTTCACCAGAAGATTACAAAGAGGATGTGAATAATAGTATTCGTTTCTTACAAGGTGACACCAAAGAATTAAATCAAGAGCTGATTGCGAAAATGGAGCAGGCAGCGGCAGATCTTGAATTTGAAAAAGCTGTTTTTTATCGGGATCGATTGTCTTTACTCCGTGAAGTACAGGCACAACAAGCTGTTTTCAAAGTGAAAGGTGAAGCTGATATTTTGGCAATTGCCTATCAGGCTGGCGTGACATGTGTGCAGATTATGCATGTACGTAATGGACGTATGCTAGGCGGTAAAAGCTATTTCCCTGACATGTTAGGCGATGACCTTGGTCAAATGCTAAGTGACTTTATGGCAAACTTTTACTTTCAGGTTGCCGATGAAGTACCAAGCGAACTGATTGTAAATACTGCCTTACCTGACCGTAAAGAGTTGGAAGAAGCCTTAGCACAGCAGTTTGGAAAGAAAGTCCAGATTAAGAGCAGTGTACGAGAAACACGTGCTGAATGGTTAGAACTTGCCGAAATGAATGTTCAACATGCGATTAAAGGGCAGTTGAGTAACCACTTAGAGCTCAATGAGCGTTTCCACCAGCTTGAGCAGGTGGTTGGCCGTCCAGTTGATCGTATCGAATGTTTTGATATTAGTCATACCATGGGCGAAGCACCGATCGCATCATGCGTAGTGTTCGACCAAGGCGGTGCACGTAAACGGGACTACCGACAATTTGCCATTCAAGATATTACCGCGGGCGATGATTATGCTGCGATGCGACAAGCTTTAACGCGTCGCTATAAAAAGGCGATGCTGCCTGACTTGCTTTTAATTGATGGTGGTAAAGGTCAACTTCATATGGCCATGGAAGTGATGCAAGAGCTTGGGCTTGAAGCTTTCATGATTGGTGTATCAAAGGGTGAAGGACGTAAACCGGGACTTGAAACGCTTCATTTTACTGACGGTACAAAAATCCAGTTACCCGAAGATAATAAGGCTCTACATTTGATTCAACAGGTGCGTGATGAAGCTCACCGTTTTGCCATTACTAAACACCGCGCTAAACGTGATAAACGCCGTAGCACCTCTGTTTTAGAAGCAATTCCGGGCTTAGGGCCTAAACGCCGTCGAGATTTGTTAACACATTTTGGTGGGATTCAAGGCGTGTTAAAAGCATCGGAAAAAGAGTTGACGGTAGTGCCGGGCTTAGGTGAAGTGATGGCAAGAACGATTTATAAAATTTTGCATGAGTAGCCACGTATTTAAAATTTGAGTGACAAAAGCGCTCGTAAATTAATAGCTGAATGATCATTCACATGATGGTCAAAATAATGAAAGATACTTCCTAATTACGCACATGACTTTGGGATATGCATGTCATTATTACAGCTATTTGAAGATGTAAAACAAAATGAATGGATTGATATACCTGCAGGATGGTTACAGGGCCGTACGGTTTTTGGCGGCCTTGTTGCTGGGCTATTAATGCAAAAAGCATACTCCCATATTCAAGATTCAAATAAAAGATTATTAAGTTGTAGTGTTACTTTTGTGGGTCCTGTACAGCGAGGTTCTGCCCGATTGACTATTGAAGTTTTAAGAGAGGGGAAGTCAGTCACTACGCTTGAGGCACGCTTATGGCAAGATGACGCAGTGCAAACCATTTTGGTTGCAAGTTTTGGGGCATCCCGCGCATCGAGTATTGAGGTAAAACAAGAACCCGTTGCTCCTACATATGTTCAACCTGAAAATTTATCTGTCATTCCTTTTGCCAAACATATGCCTGAATGCTTTCAGCATTTCGAAGTCTGTTGGGCTGAGGGTAATTATCCAGTGACAGCAAGTGAGCATCCAGACTTTGGTGGTTGGTCAAGGTTCTCCCCAGAGCAACATGAAAATCGTCAACTAACATTGCCTGATTTGATTGTTTTGATGGATATTTGGCCGCCGGGTGTTTTGCCTATGTTTAAGCAAGTTGCACCTGCGAGTTCTTTAACGTGGCATATTACTTATGTGAACTCAGTCCAGCATCAATTGTGTGACTGGTTTAAATATAAAGTTGTCACAGAACATGCTGCTGAGGGTTATTCCACAGAATATGCATATCTTTGGGACCAAAGTGATCATTTAATTGCAATTTTGCGGCAAACTGTTACGGTATTTACCTAAGCAATCTACTTTCTCGATTCACTTATTTCGTATAAAGTGGCTGTTACAGATAGATACAATATTGAAGTATGTGTCTTTGTCTGTTAAAAGATGCGTGAAGACTAAATTGGCGGTGTTTATGACCACAGGGCGAATCCTGAATATCCCAAATATCCTAACTTTGGCGCGTATCGCGCTTATTCCTGTATTTTTGGTGATTGCATATTGGCCGCCTGCAATAGGTATTGGTGAGCACGTAGGAAGTATGACTCGTCATATTATCTTGACTGCAATTTTTGTGCTGGCTGCCGTAACCGATTGGTTTGATGGTTATCTGGCACGAACGTTAAACCAGACTTCAGCATTTGGCCGATTCCTAGACCCGGTTGCAGATAAACTGATGGTCGCAGCTGCACTTATTGTTCTAGTGCAGTGGAAACCGACAATTGCGATGGCTTTTGCTGCAATTGTTATTATTTCACGGGAAATTACTGTTTCTGCTTTACGTGAGTGGATGGCAGAACTTGGTGCGCGAACCAGTGTAGCAGTGTCAACTGTAGGTAAATATAAAACCGCATTTCAAATGATTGCGATTAGTGTATTCCTACTGAATTGGCAGCCTTTAGAAATGCTGGCTTATGCTTTGTTATATACCGCTGTCATTCTGACTTTGTGGTCAATGTTTATTTATTTAAAAGCCGCGTGGCCATATCTAAAGCAGCCATAAAACCAAATAAGATTCTAAGAAGCCTTTCCTTGAGAAAGGCTTTTTTTATTGCAAAATGCAAAAATAGAGTGACTCTCGCAATTGGTGTGGTTAATAAATATCATTGGCAAAAAGGGCGTAAAATGGCATTGTTAGCTTGAGAAATGGCTAAGTAGCAAGGGGAGATTGCATGACACTAGATTTATTTTCTCCAGAACCTTGTACAAATTTATTACCGTATGATGGTGAAGTTCAAGACTACGGATGTATTTTAAGTGCTGAAGAAGCCGAGCAATATTTTCATTATTTGTACCGACATCTGGCATGGCGACATGATGAAGCGAAGTTATACGGCAAGCATTTTATTACTCCCCGTAAAGTCGCTTGGTATGGTGACGAACATTATCGATATAAATATTCTGGTGTCTTTCGTGATTCTTTACCGTGGGACAGAGCACTTGCCAAGCTAAAACATCAGGTAGAGCAGATACTTTCAGAAAAATTTAATTCTTGCTTAGCCAATCTTTATGAAGACGGAACTCAAGGGATGGCTTGGCATAGTGACTCGGATGTATCTTTAGCCAGAACTACTACAATTGCTTCCTTAAGTTTTGGAGCAACGCGAAAGTTCTCTTTTAGGCATATTCAAAGCAAAGAAAAAGTTGAAATGTGGTTACAGCCAGGTCAACTCATTGTGATGCGCGGTGAGACTCAACAATATTGGCAACACCGTTTAAATCGTTCGACAAAAATTTTACAACCACGTATTAATTTGACTTTTCGTCAGTTCAAGTTTTCATAAGTTTTTGCTAAAAATTAGGCAAGAAAAAAGCCCATGATGGCAGCATGAGCTTATTCCTCTGAGGGAGAGCCTTCTATTGATGAGCTGCTGATGAAAAGAATCATCAATAGGTGCTAAAATCATAATATGAGAATATTTAGATATTTTCAATGCTCTAAAGTGTAAGAAAACTTTAAATTATCAAAAATATTATTTTAGATTTCACCTTTTTCTGAAAGTTCCATAAAACGCTGCTCAATCAATCCAGCATTTTCTTGCAAAATTTCAATCAGTTTTTGAATATTTAAAAAGTCAAAACGGTTCTTGGATGCAACTAGCGTTAATGCTAAAGGAACTTCTTTACTCGAAAAACGAACGGGTACGGCAAGGCCTGAAACATTAGGGTCAATCTCACCTTGTGAGAAATAGAAGCCTTGTTTCTTTATTTTACGCATGCGTTGAATAAAGCTTGGTTCGTCTAGAGCAAACCCTGACTGCGACAGTTCATGTTTAAAACGTTCATAGTAGTCATGCATGCGCTGTTTACTTAAATGTGACACCATTGTTTTTGGTGATGCACCGACATAAATCGGGCGTGGGCAGCCTCGGCCATACGAAAGTAATTCAGTATCTTTGAAAATTTCATGATGAATATCAATACAGTAGTCATCATTTAAGTAGGTCAGTAAACAGCAAAGTTCGGTACGCTCTACAATATTTCGCATAAACGGCGTGCTGATTTGGACCAATGGGTCTGTTGTTCTCGATACATAGTCAAGAACTGCTATTTTTGAGCCTAAAGTGTAATCGCCAGAAGTACCATTAATACGTTTTAATAAGTCGGCTGATACGAGTTCTTTTAGATAACGGTAGCTGGTCGGTTTAGACAAGCCAAGTTCTTCGCAAATAATATCGACATTAATCACTGGTCGTGAAACTGAAAATAAATCCAGTACGGTTAAAATTTTGCCAAAACTTGAAATTGCCATGATGTCTTATTCGTATCCTTAATAAACGGGTCACACTTGAGTTCTTATAACAGAAAAATTGAAGCTTTGTCTCAATTCCAAGATAACTACCTGATTTAAATATTTTACGCTCAGAATCAGAAAAGTTCTCTTGATTCGCACATCATATATGATTAACTAAAAACATATCAAATTATCAAATTAAGATATTTTAGTTGACTAAATTACTTTAATTTGAAAAAATTGTGCAACAAAATATCTAATCGAGAAATTGGTTTACTCTGCCGACTTTTTCGATGTCTCTCCTTTCCTAAGCTTGGTCGTATAAATAGCGGTCAATCTGAAATCATCTCGGCACATCATGCAAAGATGTAGGAAAAATCATTGTATTGAAGGATGCTCTCATTAACTCATTTGTCTATAAAGCAAATGACAAAGTCGTGTTGTCTTTTTAAAAGGCAAGGGGACATTGAGGAGCATGCTCATCAGTTCAAATCTGTATTTGAGATGAGTTCATGTTATTAAAGCAAATACTGGCTTTTCGCCCGAGTAAGCTTGATCTAATTTTTGCAATAAAGACATTTATTGCCGGCATGTTGGCATTATTTGTCTCGTTTGAATTAGACCTGATTAATCCAATGTGGTCGATCGGTACTGTCCTGATTATCGCCAACCCTTATTCGGGCATGGTATCGTCTAAGTGTGTCTACCGTGTTTTAGGTACGGTGGGTGGTGCCATTGTTGCGTTAACAATAACACCTCATCTGATTAATACGCCGTGGATCTTTACGGTAGTGTTATCACTGTGGGTGGGCTTTGCGCTTTATGTATCCTTACTCGACCGGACGCCTCGCAGTTATGCATTTATGCTGGCGGGTTATTCAACTGCAATGATTGCGTATAACGCGATTACTTATATTGATCAGTACAATATTTTTGATATCGCTTTGGCGCGCGTACTTGAGATTTCAATTGGTGTGATTTCGAGTGCAGTGGTTTCCGCAACTATTTTGCCTATGCATATTGGTTCGGCAATTAAGCAACGTGTAACCAAAACACTCAAAGATACAGAGAACCTGTTTGCAAACTTGTTAAACGCAGACCAACAGCAAAATAATACACAGCTTTTAGCTGCGATTACTCGGGATACGACCGATATTCATGCATTAGCAGTTCATTTGAGCTATGAAAAAGGTGAATTGCATGGCATGACCAAACCTTTGCAAGAAATGCTCCATCAAATGTCGATGGTGGTTGCAAACTTGGTTGCCTTATCTGAACGAATTAAACAGTTGCAAGAACTGAATTTTATTGAAAGTCATTCAGTCAAATTAAAACAGCTTTCAGGTCATGTGATTCATTTTCTGGAACAAAAAGATCAGATGACTGATGAAAATGTTTTACAGTTACCTAACGAGTTTGAAAATGACTTTTTGAACTTAAATGACTCTGCTTCTGAACATCAACAAGTGCTATTGGCTGCCATGAAAATGGATGTCCGCCACTTTATTAGTAATGTTCTAGCTGTAAAAGTTTTATGGCAACGCATCAAGCAGGGTAATAAAGAGATACCAGATAACATTACCCCAATGACAACTAAATATCCAAGTTTGCACCGAGATCATGGCGTAGCCGTCAGAGGCGGTATTAGTGCGGTACTCATTACATTTATTGTGACTGGCGTGTGGATTCTGTCTGGCTGGAAAGCTGGATTTATGATGGCACAGATTGGTGCAGTAACTGCTTGTATTTTAACGGCCTTAGATAACCCTGTTCCTGTCTTACGTATTTTTATATGGGGTAGTGTGGCATCGGCTGTTTTAGTATTTATTTATGCTTTTGGTGTTTTCCCTCATGTCACCACATTTTGGGAACTGGGACTCGTTTTGTTACCGATGTTCTTATTTGCGGTTTCTATGATGGCGAATCAAGCACTCATGCCAGTGGGTATGGTGCTGGGTATTAATACCATGATGGGTCTGAACTTGCACAATGCTTATAGCATGGATGCAGTGTCTTACCTAGACAGTTCATTTGGTATGGTCATGGGTGTATTGGTGTCTCTCATTGTGATAGATGTCGTGCGTGCCATGTCACCAGATACCAGTGCAAATCGTATTCTGGCTTTACATTATCGTGCAATGCGTCAAGCGATTTATATCCCGTATGGTATTGACTTTAAAGTTCATTTACGTGCGATGTTAGACCGTGTAGGTGTTTTAAATACCAAAATGGTTCAATCAGAAGAGATTAAAAAATCGATTCATCAAGCATTGGTTGAATCAAGCGCTATTGTTGATTTAAGCCGACTTCAAGAGTTAGCAAATCAGCTTCAGCCATCTTCAGAACTAGCTCATCACATTGGCCGTTTGCAACAAGATTTAGATGAGCTGTTTAGAGCCAAAGAAAATGAAAAAGATGAAAGTGATGTATTGGTACAGCACATTCATCAGACCTTGTTTGAACTTAAACAACTTGCTTCAAATATTGAAGATATGACTTTGCGTCAAAGATTATTTATTTCGCTAAATAATATTGCTTATAGCATGTGTCATGTTTCATCAAACCAAATGAATGCAGATCGTACGCTTACAGGAGCCACAGCGCATGGGTGAGTTTAATGTCTACGGTATTTACGTGCCCGCTTTGCTCGTCCAAGCCTTATTTGCATATATATGTTTTCGCTTGTTAAGTCCTTTAACTAACAAATGGATTGCACAAGGCTGGATTGCACTACCCAGCATTTTCAATTTGTGTTTTTACCTTTTACTACTTTTGGTGATACACCAAATTTTTGTTGGGTTAGGTGCTTAAAGATGATTGCCAGATTAAAGATTGAGTTAGGTGAGTAAAATGAATCAATTGGAGTTGAAAAAAGTCATTCGTCCAGTGATTTTGATTGTCGCATTAATGATTGCGGTCTATACCATTGTGCATTTATGGAACTACTATAATGCAGCGCCGTGGACACGTGATGGCCGAGTTCGTGGTGACGTTATTCAAGTCTCCTCAGATGTAGCAGGACTTGTAACGGAAGTATTGGTTCAAGATAACCAGACTGTCAAAAAAGGTCAGGTACTTTTTAAAATTGATGTCTCTCGCCGAGCTTTAGATGTAGAGCAAGCAAAATCTGATTTGGCAAAAGCAAAAGCGGCATATGCTCAAGCACAAGCAGGTTTGGCTCAAGCCAAAGCAAACTTGATTAAGTCGAGCACGAACATTAAGTTAGCCGAGAAAAATGCAAACCGTTATTCAAACTTAATGGATGGCGCGATTTCTAAACAAGAACAAGATCAGGTTTTTGCAACTCGCGATCAATCACATGCGGAACATGAGCAACTCCAAGCGGCTATTCAACAAGCTGAAGCCACTATTAAACAGCAGCAAGCACTGGTTGAAGCAGCGACAAGTAATTTACATTTAGCAGAACTCAATATGCACCGTGCAGCTGTTGTTGCACCAGCAGATGGCACACTTTCTAACTTTGATTTGCGTCCTGGTAACTATATTCAAGTGGGACAAGCAGTTGCAGCATTGCTCGATCGTAAACAGCTTTATGTTGTGGGATATTTTGAAGAAACAAAATTAGATCGTATTCATATTGGTGATCAGGCAAGTGTGCAATTAATGGGTGACAGTCAGAAAATTAAAGGACATGTGCAAGGTATTGCATCGGGTATTGAAGACCGCGAGCGTTCAAGTAGTTCTAAACTGCTTGCAAACGTAAATCCAACTTTTAGCTGGGTTCGTTTAGCACAGCGTGTGCCTGTAAAAATTGTATTAGATGAAGCACCAAAAAATCAGTTGGCGTTTGTATCTGGCCGTACTGCGACAGTACATATTATTGAAAAATAAAAAGCTTAAGTTTTTAAACTCAATAAAAAAGCATGTGTAAAACATGCTTTTTTATTTTATGGCGTTAAGCCAACGGGATTACGATACCAACTCTGAATTAGCAAAGCTGCGGCAAAACTATCTGCTGATAATTTCTTTGCACGGCCTTGTTCTTGATAAAAACCGAGTTCTTCTCTCGCTTCACGCGTAGTTAAACGCTCATCTACCATCCAAGTTTCAATATTGGTTTGATGACGTAAACGTCTTGCAAATTTGCGGGCACGTGTAGAAAGTTCTGACTCGCTATCATCCATATTTAATGGAAGACCAACAATAAACAAATCCGGCTGCCACTCTTTCACAATTTTTAAAAGTTGGTCCCAGTTGGGAATCCCATCTTTCATCACAAAAAGTGGTAATGGGTTAGCACTTTCAATTGCAGACTGACCAATCGCCATTCCCATCTTTTGAGTGCCAAAGTCGAAAGCCATAATTGATTTTGATTGCGTTGCGATCATTAGGCGTGCCCGATTTCAGAAGCCAGCCATGTACGATCTACACCAATTTTTTTATAGGCTGCATCCCAACGGTCGTCATACGGCAAGTTAAAAATCAGATCCATGTCGGCATCACAGATAAGCCAGTCACCACGAGCGATTTCATCTTCTAACTGGTTTTTACCCCAACTCGCATAACCAAGGGCGATTTGGTAGCGGCCAACACCTTCGTTATGCGCAATCGCATCGAGAATATCTTTACTAGTGGTGATACAGACATTCTCACCCACAGCAATAGAGGAATGCCATGTTGGTTGACCAGTATGAAGGACAAAGCCTGCTTCAGGGCGTAAAGGGCCACCTTGTAAAACCTCATGCGGATTTACATTGTCTGCATCAATGTCTAAATCATTGAGTAGTTCTTTAATTTGGATGCCAGCAGGGCGATTGATAATAATACCTTGAGCACCTTCTTCGTCATGACGGGCAAGATAAATTACAGTATTTGCAAAAAAGTCATCTGCCATTTCTGGCGGGGCAATCAGACAACGGTGAGTCATATATTGTTTGGTCACCTAAGCGGTTCTCCCTCAAAAAATGTCGCTATAGGGTCTCTCGACCCTTTTATCTATATAGGTTCTTTTTATCAACATACAAGAGTTAATCGGATTTCGCCAATCTTTTTCTCTCATTTTCTTTATTAATTTGAAGAAGCCTGAAATTTGAGTTGGCGTAATTGTTTTGCGTGCTGCAAGGTTGTTTCATTAATTTCAACACCGCCCGACATACGTGCCAACTCAGAAATAATCTGATTTTCATCGAGTTGTACAATGGTACTGCTTGCCGGATCAGTTTGTTGCTTTTTAACTAACAAATGTTGATCAGATTGTGCAGCGACCTGTGCTTGGTGAGTAATACATAGCAGTTGGACATGTTGAGCCAAATCGGCAAGTAAACGTCCAACCACTTCAGCCGTACCACCACTAATCCCGACATCAATCTCGTCAAATACCAAAACTTCTGCCTCAGTCTTTTCAGCATTCATCACTTGCATGACAAGTGCAATACGTGAAAGTTCACCACCCGATGCCACACGAGCTAATGGTTGTGGTGGTATACCTTTGTTGGCAGTAAATAAAAGTTGAATAAAGCTTAAACCTTCTGAGCTTGGTTGTTCTAGTGGTTCAAACTTAAACTCAAAGTGTGCTTCAGGTAGTGCCAAAGGCTTAACCTGCTCGGTTAATTGTTTTGCAAGTGGAGTAGCAGCTTCACGACGAATATTGTCTAAATGCTGGGCTTTTTCTAAGAATTCTTGGTGTGACTTTTCTACTTGCTCTGCCAGAGTTTCTGGGTCTTCAAGTTGATGCAACTGCTCAAGCTCATTTTGCCAAGTCTCGTACTCTTCTTTAAGTATTTCTGGTTGAGTACGGTATTTACGAGCAAGGCGATGGAAAACCTCTAGCTTGGAGTTGAGTTCTTCCATCCGTTCAGGATCAAAGCTCTGGCGGTCAATAAATTGACGTAAATTTGATGTGGCATCATCAATTTCACTTTGAGCATTGAGTAAAGAATTATAAATTTCAGAAAGCTGTTCACTACGCCCAGCATGAGATTCTAGACGGCGAATGATCGATGACATTTCTTGAGTAATATTTTGCTCAGCTTCATCAAGCGCATTCAGGCTATAGCTACAATCTTGCATGATATGTTCATGATGACTGAGACGGTCAAACTCTTGCTCGATTTCTTTGTAATCGGTTTGAATAACCTCTTCAAGCTCTTCGATTTGTAGCTCTAAGGTCGCAATACGTTGTAGACGGGTTGCTTGAGCATCTAAAGCCGCTTGGTGCAAGCGAATTGTACACTGCCATGTGCTATAGGCCTCACGAACATCGTTTGCTTCTACATAAAAATTGTTATAACGGTCTAACCAATGCTTTGGATAAGGTGGTTCAAGAAGCTGTTGCTGGCTGTGCTGGCTATATAATTGAACCAATAAACGACCTAATTCTTTAAGCTCAGAGAGACTACTTGGGCGGCCATTCACCCATGCTTTACTACGGCCAGTTGCGAAAATAACACGACGTAAATGAATTTCCCCAGAGTCATCATCTAGCTCATGATCTTGTAGCCATTTTGCTTCTGGGCTATTGTCCTGATAAGTAAAAACAGCGGTGATATCCGCTTTGTCCGAACCATAGCGGACATAATTTGTATCTGTACGTTCCCCTAAGCAGGCAGAAAGTGCATCCAGTAATAATGATTTTCCGGCACCTGTCTCACCTGTTAGAACATTAAATCCTTGTTCTATATCAATAGCTAAATGATCAGCTAATGCAAAATTGATTAAAGTTAAATGTGTGAGCATAAACGCATCCAACGCGCCAAATTATGGGTTAAAGATAGAGAAGTTTTGAATTTGCTACAAGTGATCTATTATTCTAACTGAAATAATAGAACAGCAAGATTGCGGATCTTTACAATGAAAAAAACATTAAGCTTACCGAAAGCACCAATAGGAATGATGAACCGCCATAAAAGAATTAATCCTGCTGAAATGAATAAAGTTTTAAATCAGCATTTTAATGCATTTAAACAGGCTGCTGCACAAGGCGATTATGCCAAAGCTTATCAACATGTAAAAAAAGCGGTAAATCTAGTACCACAGCATCCAGGAGCACTATCTGATTTAGCTTATACTGAGCTGCGGTTACGCCGTTATGACGATGCATATCAACATTATATGCAAGCCATTAAAGCAAGTGGTTCTAACGTTAATACAAATCTATACGATGGATTAACTGAAGTTTGCCATCATTTAAATAAAAAAGAAGAAAAGATTAAATTTGGACGCTTGGCAATTACAACCAAAAAAGAATTAGCTAAGAGCGAACCTATTTTGATAATTCCCAATCATGCACCACCAGCATTTAGCTTAAATCCACATGAAAACATTATTGCTTTTTCTTTATTTGGAGCAAATCCGCGTTATTGTGAAACTTCAATTTTAAATACTAAGTTAGCTCAAGAGATATACCCAGAATGGACTTGTCGGTTCTATATAGATGATACCGTTCCTGAATTTGTGCAGCAGCGTTTACAAGCAAATGGGGCACAAGTGGTACAGGTGAGTACCTCACAGAAACAATTATCCGGCTTATTTTGGCGCTTTTTAGTTATGGATGATCCAACCGTTAAGCGCTTTTTGATACGTGATGCTGACTCTATTGTGTCTTATCGTGAGAAAGCTGCCGTTGATGCTTGGCTCAAAAGTGATGAATGGTTTCATTTAATGAGAGATAGCTACTCTCATACTGAATTGATTTTGGCGGGTATGTGGGGTGGATGCTCAGGTATTTTTCATAATATTGAAGCACATATCAGAGATTATGTTGCCACTGGAAGGTATCCGGACAATCGAGTCATAGATCAACATTATCTGCGTTATTGTATTTGGCCGACTTTAAAACAAAGTGTACTCGTACATGATAGCCAGCAATTTGATGAAAATAGTGCCGATTTTCCGGTTTATGAGTCAGCTTCAATGCAAAATGACCCAGACAATTTTCATATTGGCATGGATAATGGTTCACCAGTGGTTACAACTGCTGTTACTCACCCAACAGCAGAGAAAGTTTATTGGGTTTTACTCGATGAAAATTACGATGAAGTTTGCAGATATGATGCAATAGTGTCGAAGAGTCGAAATATTGAAGTAAATTTACCCCACGCTTTTGCTAAAAAAATTCAGTTACAGCAGTGGAAATTACAAGTCTATCCATATGAAAACTGATTGATTAGTTATTTAGGCACAATTAAACTACATTCATCATAATTTATATAAATGCGGCATTATCTGGAGAGTGTGCATGAGTTCAACCCAATTTGATCATGTAACGGTCATCAAAAAATCAAATGTTTATTTTGGTGGAGCATGTATCAGCCATACCGTGCAATTTGAAGATGGAACGAAAAAAACATTAGGTGTTATTTTGCCGACTGAGCAGCCTTTAACATTTGAAACACACGTTCCTGAGCGTATGGAAATTATTTCAGGTGAATGTCGCGTTAAAATTGCAGACAGCAATGAAAGTGAATTGTTCCGTGCTGGTCAATCATTTTATGTACCAGGTAATAGCGTTTTCAAAATCGAGACTGATGAAGTACTCGATTATGTTTGCCACTTAGAAGGCTAAGAAATTACTGTTTAAATCGGGTACACTATGCCCAAAGAAATCCTGTGAAGTTGGCTTTACAGGATTTTTATTTTTTGCTTAAACGTTGTTAGAGGTCATGCATGGCAAAACCGGAATATTATTATGGCGTTCACTCAGTGGAGTCATTGTTAGAACTTGAGCCGGAGCGCGTGCTGACCTTGTTTACATTGAAAGGGCGCGACGATCAACGTTTGCAGAAGATTCTGCAATTGGCTGAGCCTTTTGGAATTAGTGTACAAAAAGCAAGCCGTGATAGCCTCGAAAAGCTTGCGGGCTTGCCATTCCACCAAGGTGTAGTGGCAGCAGTACGTCCGCACCCGACTTTAAATGAAAAAGATCTGGATCAGATCTTGGCTGAAACTCCAGATGCTTTATTGCTGGCATTAGATCAGGTGACCGATCCACATAACTTAGGTGCTTGTATTCGTACAGCCGCTGCAATGGGTGTTCAGGCCGTAATTGTGCCTCGTGATCGCTCAGCAAGTTTGACCCCAACTGCTCGTAAGGTTGCAGCGGGTGGAGCCGAGAAAGTTAAGTTCATTCAAGTAACAAACTTAGCTCGTACATTAGCCCATCTAAAAGAAACCACTCATACACGTGTGATTGGCACCATGCTTGATGAAAGCGCTTTGCCTATTCAAAAATGTGATTTCTCTGGTCCAGTCGTAATCGTGATGGGAGCTGAAGATACGGGTTTACGTCCAATTACTCAGGCACAGTGTGATAATAAAGTTTATATTCCAATGTCTGGAAACTTGCAGAGCCTAAATGTAAGCGTGGCAACAGGTATGGCACTTTATGAGGCCTGCCGTCAGCGTTCTGAGGTATAATAGAGCTGCCTTTCTCGTTTTAAAGCAGTCTTAATATGTCTCCCCGTAAGCAAGGTTATTTCTTTGTATTGGTGACCATGTGCATTTGGGGCGGGTTTACACTTTTTGCCCGTTTAAATGCACAATGGCACATCAGTGCTTGGGACATTGCCGCACTGCGCTTCGCTATCGCCTTTCTAATTTTAATGCCTATCTTAATTTATAAAAAAGATCTCGCTTTTTTATGGAGTAAGCATGCGGTTATTTTGGCGCTCATTGGTGGAGTGATTTATTGTCTTACCGTCTATACCGCGTTTCTTTATGCCCCTGCTGCACAGGCTGCAATTTTCTTAAATGGTTGTATTCCAATTTGTACTGCAATTGCAGCATACATTTTATTTAGACAACCATTTGATAAGCATACATGGGTGAGTCTGGCAATTATGATCACTGCCTTGGCTCTCATGAGTGTGTTGATGTTGCAAGATAATGCTTCTGCTTTTGGCCTGGGGGATTTGCTTCTTTTTATTAGTGCGATTTGGTGGGGTATTTTCACTGTATTACTTAAACAGTGGAAACTTTCCGCATGGCACTCTATGGCAAGTGTTGCGATTTGGTCTGCAATTATCTATTTACCCATCTATGCTTTATTTTTGCCTAAGCATTTTATGGAAGTTAGTCCTGTTCATTTAGCGATACAGGGCATTTTCCACGGTGTATTTGTCGTTATTATCGCAACTTTGACTTATGTTGCTGCCATTCAACGACTAGGCGCTTTTAAAACGGGAAGTATTGTGACTTTGGCGCCGTTTATTGCTGCTATTTTAGCTGTACCTTTACTTGGCGAGTCATTAAGCCCATCGATTGTGGTGGGCTTAGTAGGTATGGGAATAGGTGCTTTACAGCCTTGGCGTTGGTTTAGGCAAGATAGCTTGGCACAAAAGATTCAGCAGCAAAATAAGCAAAATTAGTTTGTGCGCTTCAAATAGCTTTGATGTAAAGGCTCTAATTGCTGATATAAATGTTCGAGTAATCCGTCATTAAACACAATGTCATTAGCAAGTTCGCGTTTACGCTCGCGTGGCATTTGTGCAGCAATGATTTTCTGGATTTGTTCTTGGTTTTGCCCATCGCGCTGACTTGCACGCTGAATTTGAGTTTGTTCACTCGCATCAACTAATAAAGTGTGATTAACCAATTCATGCTGGTTGGTCTCAAAAAGTAATGGTGAAACTAAAATCACATACGGACTTTTAGGATTTTGTAGTTGTTGAATAATAGATTGGCGAATGGCTGGATGCGTGATTTTCTCAAGTGTTTGTCTTGCTTCAGGGTTTTGAAAAATATATTCACGTAGGGCGCGGCGGTCTAAACTACCATCGGGTTGAAGTACCCAGTCTCCAAAAGTTTGTTGAATTTTTTGAAGAGCAGGTTGGCCTTTTTCAACCACTTCACGCGCAACGATGTCGGCATCGACGACTTGGATTCCCTGGGACTCAAACCATTGTGTTGCAGCAGATTTTCCACTGCCAATTCCACCTGTGATTCCCAGAATAAAAGCCATCTTAACCTCCCAAATAAATTTTCATAATCTGATCACCCCATAAAAAGGCAACCCAACCAGCAATGGCAATATAGGGTCCAAACGCAAAAGGCTGATTGTCATTTCTTAATTTTAATAAAATGATGCCAATGATTGCGCCAAGTAACGATGACAATAACACAATTAATGGCAGCATCAATGGTCCCATCCATGCACCTAAGGCTGCAAGTAACTTAAAGTCGCCGTAACCCATACCTTCTTTGCCGGTAATCACTTTAAAGAGGTAATAGACAATCCAAAGACATAGAAAGCCGATAAGGTAGCCCCAAATGGCTGAGTTGGGTGAGGTATAAATATTAAAGGTATTAATACCTAAGCCAAGGGCAGCTAAAGGTAGGGTAAAGCGATCAGGCAAAAGTTGTGTATCAAAGTCAATAAAGGTGAGGGCAATTAGTATCCATGTGAGGACTAGGCCGAAAAGCATTTGTACGGTTGGGCCAAACACCATAACCACCACCAGTGAACATAGCATGGTGAGTAGTTCAATCGCTGGATAGCGAATGCTGATCGGGTACTGACAGTGTCCACATTTTCCTCTTAACACAAGCCAGCTTATGACAGGAATATTTTGATACCAACGAATCGGTTGATGACATGCGGGACATGATGAAGCAGGTTTGCTTAGAGTCAGTTTTTCATGATCAATAATCGGTTGTTCTGGATTGAGGAGTATTTGACATTCTTGCTGCCAGTCTTGCTCCATCATCTTTGGAGTACGATAAATCACTACATTCAGAAAGCTACCAATACATAGGCTCAAGAGTGCAACTGCAATGTAAAGAGCAGTTAAATTTTGAATAAAATACGCAATAATTTCTTGCATTATACAACTGAGCCCATTTGGAAAATTGGAAGATACATGGCAACAACTAGACCGCCTACCAACACCCCTAAAACCGCCATGATTAAAGGTTCCATCATTGAAGTTAAACCATCAACAGCATTATCAACCTCATTTTCATAGTAGGTCGCAACTTTATCGAGCATGCTGTCTAGCGCCCCCGATTCTTCACCAATTGCAACCATTTGTATAGCCATAGAAGGAAAACGGTTAGATAAACGCATGGCAAACTGAAGTTGTTGTCCTGTTGCGACATCTTCACGAATTTTCATAACAGCTTGCTCATAGATCACATTATTGGTTGCACCTGCAGTTGATTCAAGCGCGTCGATGAGTGGAACACCTGCTGCAAATGTTGTGGCAAGCGTACGGCTATAACGGGCAATAATTGCTTTATAAACCAAGTCCCCAAAAATAGGTAATTTAAGCGCGAGTTTATCTAAGCCATCACGAAACTTTTTACTACGTTTTTTTGCTTCTAGAAAGGCGGCAATAATGACGCCAATCGCAATAATCATAATAAACCAGTATTCTTGCATCCATTTCGACATGTCTACGACCATTTGCGTAAAGGCTGGTAACTTTGCTCCAAAAGAAGAAAATAGATCTTGGAAAACGGGTACCACTTTAACCATCAAAATAATAGTCACCACAATTGCTACTACAATAACCGTCGCAGGATATTTCATTGCTTTCTTGATTTTCTGCTTGAGCAATTCACTTTTTTCTTTGTAAATCGCCACACGATCTAGCATGGTTTCAAGTGCACCTGATTGTTCACCAGACTCAACAAGTGAGCAAAACAAGTTATCAAAATGTTGAGGATACTTTCTTAAAGCTGAAGCGAAGGTACTGCCACCTTCAACTTCACCTTTAATACCAAGTACTACCTCACGCATAGCTGGGTTTTCCAAACCTTCAGCGACAATTTCAAAGCCTTGTACCAGCGGTACACCGGCTTTCATCATGGTCGCCAGTTGTCGGGTAAAAATAGTAATATCAAGTGTTGATACTTTTCTCTTGAATAAACCTTCAAGAATATTTTTACGTTTCTCACGTATGGTTCGAACAGTCACCCCTTGTTTGCGTAAGGTCACTTTAGCTAAAGCCATATTTTTAGCTGGAAGTTCCCCCTTAATTTTTACGCCCTTACGGTCAACCCCTTCATAAGCAAAAGTCGGCATCATTTGTGCCTTTTTGACAGCCATTAGATTATCCTTATTTTAAATAGTGTCTTATTCACTGGTCACGCGATTGATTTCCTGTAAGGAAGTCACGCCTTGCATCACCTTTTTTAAACCTGAACGACGTAGATTATTAAACCCCAATTTTTCAGAAGCAGCTGCGATTTCTAGAGCGTTGCCATCTTCCATAATAATTTTGGAAATTTCAGGTGTAACTTTCATTACTTCATAAATACCGACACGGCCTTTATAGCCTTCACGACATTCAGGACAACCTACCGGTTGAAAAACGCGAAAGTCTGGATGTGCTAAATCTTGTTCGGTAAAACCCATTTCTAATAAGCTTTGTTTAGGAATATCAGTAGGTATTTTGCACTGAGAGCAAAGACGTCGTGCCAAACGCTGTGCAATAACTAGGTTTACTGATGTTGCAATATTAAAAGAGGGAACTCCCATATTGCGTAGACGGGTTAGCGTTTCTGGAGCACTGTTAGTATGCAGTGTTGACATCACCATGTGACCCGTTTGTGCAGCTTTAATTGCGATTTCTGCTGTTTCCAAGTCACGAATCTCACCCACCATAATAATATCAGGATCTTGACGTAAAAAGGATTTAAGCGCGGCAGCAAAAGTAAGCCCTACTTTTGGGTTCACGTTAACCTGGTTAATACCTTCAAGATTAATCTCCACTGGATCTTCGGCAGTAGAAATATTAGAACTTTCAGTATTTAAAATATTCAAACCTGTATATAAAGATACAGTTTTACCAGAACCTGTTGGCCCAGTAATTAAAAGCATGCCCTGTGGTTTATCTAAAGCTTCCATAAATAAAGCTTTTTGTTCTTCTTCGTATCCTAATGCATCAATCCCCAGCATTGCACTTGATGGGTCAAGAATACGGAGAACTAACTTTTCACCAAACAATGTCGGGAGTGAGTTCACACGGAAATCAATTGCTTTGGTCTTTGATAGTTTGAGTTTGATACGACCATCTTGGGGGACACGTTTTTCGGAAATGTCCATTTGAGACATGACTTTTAAACGTGACGCCAAACGGTTCGCAAGTTGTAAAGGCGGATTGGCAATTTGACGTAACACGCCATCAACACGATAACGTACCCGATATGACTTTTCATACGGTTCAAAATGTAAATCTGAAGCACCCATACGAATGGCATCAATGAGCAACTTATTAATATATTTAACAATAGGTGCTTCATCACCTTGTGGTGTTTCTTCTTCATCCTCTTGAGTGGTAGGGCCATCAAGACTGACATCAAGATCAAACTCTTCATCATTAAAGTCAAAACTGCTTTCTTCTGCAAAATGCTGACCTAAAACTTTTTCGAGTTTATGGTGCTCGACAATGACAGGCTCAACCATCAGTTTGCTGTTAAAACGGATCGCATCAATCGCTTCAATATTGCTTGGATTACTGGTCGCGACGTATAAAATTTGCCCTCTTTGAATAAGGGGCAAAATTCGATGTTTTAAAATCAGTTTTTGATCGACCAGATCTTTAGGAATCTGAGAGGTGTCATAAACATCTAGATCAAAATATGGTTCAGCAAACTCAGCAGAGATTGTTTCAGCCAATAAAGAAGGGGAGAGATGAACCTCTTCAATTAAATATGCGACTGTATCCTGCTTAGCTCTCTTTGCTGCATCTAATGCAGTTTGCATGGTCGCTGCCGACACATGCTTTTCTTCGACTAAACGCCGAAAAAACCCCGTAAATTTTGGAGATGTATGTAATGCTGACATCTGCCTGCCTATGCTAATGTGTTTATAATTGGTATATGAAAAATTATACTTTTGTTATGTAAAATTACTACCTTATAAAATGTTGCTCTAGTCCTACTCAGACTGTTAAAGCTTGAACCAGTCGAAGTTTTTATAGATTAATTTTTAAAATGTTTAAGTTTGAGTCCTTATAAAGTTTTTTTAATTTCAAAGAGTAGAAAAGATATAAGTAATCCCATTAAAGAAAAGTATCTGAAATTTGTATAAATGCGTGTAGAATGTGCTGCATTTTTGATGAAAGGTGAGCAGTATGTCGGGTACGACGATTACGCCTTGGGTAGTTGGCAACTGGAAAATGAATCCAATGCGTGCTAACGCCAACCAACTTATAGAAGAATTTAAACAATTATTGCAACAAAACCAAATTGCAGATGAAAGCTGCCATGTGGGCGTTGCCCCTGTTTCTATTGCACTTACAACAGTACAGGCGCAATTGCAGGATGCTGCAAGAACAGTATATACAGTTGCGCAGGATGTATCGCGTGTTGCAGGTACAGGTGCTTATACTGGTGAAGTTAGTGCAGAATTATTAAAAGATAGCCAAATTAATTTCGTACTGGTCGGACACTCTGAACGCCGTGATATTTTTGGTGACAACGTTGAAATTTTGAAGGCGAAACTCCAAAATGCATTAAATGCGGGTTTGACTGTCATTTATTGTGTGGGTGAAAGTCTTGAACAGCGTGAGCAAGGCCATGCAGAGCAAGTTGTTTTACAGCAAATTTGCGATATTGCATCTGTAGTAACTGCTGAACAATGGCAAAACCAAGTCGTGATTGCTTATGAGCCGATTTGGGCAATTGGTACTGGTAAAACAGCTTCACCACAAGATGCGCAAGCAATGCACGCTAAAATTCGTGAAGGCTTATGCCAGCTTACTTCAGCGGGTTCAAGTATTGCTATTTTATATGGTGGTAGTGTAAAAGCTGAAAATGCTGTTGAATTAGCTGCATGTCCAGACATTAATGGTGCATTGGTCGGCGGTGCTTCATTAAATGCAGCATCTTTTTATCAAATTGTACAAGCCTTCGCGCAAAGCAAATAACGAGGATAGGGTATGCACTCTTTTGTACTTGTTGTACATATTATTTTAGCTGTACTGATGATTGCATTGATTTTAGTGCAACACGGTAAAGGCGCAGATGCTGGTGCTTCTTTTGGCGGCGGCGGTGCAGCAACTGTATTTGGTGCATCGGGTTCGGGTAATTTCCTTACTCGCCTGACTGCTGTTTTAACTGCGTTGTTCTTTGTAACGAGTTTAACTCTCGCTGTTTTTGCGAAAAAACAGACGACGGAAGCTTATAGCTTGAAAACTGTACAAACAACAGCACCAGCTCAAACAACATCGCCTGAAACTTCACCAAATGCACCAAAAACGGGTCAATAATTCGAAATAGGGCTTTCCTTTTGCAGTTGGAAGGACTAGAATGCGTCCCACAAGCTGCGGTGGTGGTGGAATTGGTAGACACGCTACCTTGAGGTGGTAGTGCCTTCGGGCGTGGGGGTTCAAGTCCCCCCTTCCGCACCAACTTTGAACCAGAAAGTTGAGTGCAAGCAGTTTATTGATGCGGGATGGAGCAGTCTGGTAGCTCGTCGGGCTCATAACCCGAAGGTCGTTGGTTCAAATCCAGCTCCCGCTACCAATTTGATTAAGGTGCAACTTAATCAAGCGAATATTGGGTAAGTTTACATTGACTTTTTTCGATATTTGTATATAATTTTTGCACGTTGATGCGGGATGGAGCAGTCTGGTAGCTCGTCGGGCTCATAACCCGAAGGTCGTTGGTTCAAATCCAGCTCCCGCTACCAAGTTTCTTAAAAGAGGCTCACAGACAGGTGGGCCTTTTTGCACAGTGGACTATTGTTTTCTGTGCTACATAGGGGCGATTAACGCCCTTTTTTATTGGTTATCGTATCGCTATCGTGTAGTGTCGACATCAATTGGTCAAATAGTCATGCTTCACTATAGTAGGTCTGTGTCGGTTAAAACAACCGATTGAATCGCACGAGAATGACGAGAGTAAATGAAATTATCAAATAAATCCCAAGCATTGTATGACATGATTGCTCCAGCAGTGCAGGCATGTGGTGTTGACCTGTGGGGAATTGAATTCCTTCCACAAGGTAAACGTTCATTATTGCGTATTTATATCGATAGACCGGTTGATGAAAATGCTGAACCAGTGATTAATGAAGATGGTGAAGTAGAACAAGGTCGTGGTATTGGCGTACAAGATTGTGTACGAGTTACACAACAAGTCGGCGCGATGTTGGATGTTCATGATCCGATTTCAGGTGAGTATTCTTTAGAAGTTTCTTCACCAGGTTGGGATCGCCCATTTTTTCAACTCGAACAATTGCAAAGTTACATTGGACAACAAGTTGCTTTGCGTTTAATTGCAGCAGTAGAAAATCGCCGTAAATTTCAAGCAAAACTCCTTGCTGTAGACCTTGAAAATGAAGAGATTCAGGTTGAAGTTGAAGGAAAGCATGTGCTTGATATCGACAGCAACAATATCGATAAAGCAAACTTGATCTATCAAGATTAAATTTATTTAAATTATATAAGAAATCGGTAGGTGACTTATGGGCCGCGAAATTCTTACCGTTGTAGAAACGGTTAGTAATGAAAAAGGTGTTAGTCGTGAAGCGATCTTCGAGGCTTTAGAACAAGCTTTAGTTGCTGCAACGAAGAAAAGATTTTACGAAGGTACGCATGCTGAAGAAGCTCAGCTTCGTGTAGAGATTGATCGTAAAACTGGTGATTACCGTACGTTCCGTCAATGGACTGTAGTGGCAGATGAAGATCATGAAATGCCAGCTTGCCAAGATGCAATCTCTGACGTTGATCCATCTAAATGGTCAATTGGTGACGTGCGTGAACTCGAAGTAGAATCTATTGAGTTCGGTCGTATTGCTGCACAAATTGCAAAACAAGTTATCGTACAAAAAATCCGTGAAGCTGAGCGTGCTTTAGTTGCTGATGCATACGAATCTAAAGTGGGCGAGTTGATCTACGGTGAAGTGAAAAAACAAACCAAAGATGGCTTTATCATTGACTTGGGTGATAACGCAGAAGCTTATCTTGCTCGCGAAGAAATGATTCCTAAAGAAATCCTTCGTCCAAAGCAACGTGTAAACGCTATCTTGTATAATGTTAACCGTGAAGGCCGTGGCGCACAGTTGTTGTTATCACGCGCTAAGCCTGAAATGTTAATTGCTTTGATGAAAAAAGAAATTCCTGAAATTTCTGAAGAAATTATTGAAATTAAAGCAGCAGCACGCCAACCTGGTGTTCGTGCTAAAATTGCAGTGAAAACAAATGATCACCGTATTGATCCTGTAGGTGCATGTATTGGTATGCGTGGTACGCGTATTCAAGCCGTACAGCAAGAGTTAAACGGTGAACGTATTGATGTAGTGGTCTGGTCTGATGATCCAGCTCAATACATTGCTAGCGCATTAGAACCAGCTGATGTTTCAGGCATCGTGCTTGATGAAGATGCAAGAAGTGCCGATATTATTTTTGCAACCAGCGATCAATTAGCTCGTGCGATTGGCTCACAAGGTCAAAACGTTCGTTTAGCTTCTGATTTAACTGGCTACAAACTCGACATGATGCTTGAAGAAGAGTATCGTGCTCGTCAGCAAAATGAAGCTCAGCAATATCTCGATATGTTTGTATCACGTTTAGATATTGAAGAAGATTTAGCAATGGCATTGGTAGAAATGGGCTTCACTTCTTTAGAAGAGATTGCTTATGTTCCTGCTGAAACTTTTGACGAAATTGAGCTTGATGCTGAATTGGTTGAGTTATTGCAAAGTCGTGCAAAAGAAGCAGCTCTTACTGATGCTTTGAAACAGCAAGAAAATATTCAAGAACCGAGCGCAGACCTTCTCACAATGGAAGGCATGACTTCTGAGATCGCTTACTCGCTTGCCGCTCGCGGTATTATTACCGTTGATGATTTGGCAGATCAGGCTACTGACGATATCTCTGATATTGAAGGTCTTGGTCATGAAAAAGCTGGTCAATTGATCATGAAAGCTCGCGAATCATGGTTTAACTAGGAGATGAAATATGACGGACAAGTCGATTAAAGAGTTAGCTCTCAGTGTAGGACGTCCTGTTGAGAAGCTCCTAGAACAGGCTCGCGAAGCAGGTTTGCCTCAACGTACAGCAGACGACATTATTACCACTGAACAACAGGATACTTTGGTCAATCATTTGAAAAAAGTACATGGTCAGGAAAGTGGTAACACAGGAAAAATTGCGTTGAAACGTAAAACAACCAGTACCGCTAAAGTTGCAAGTACTTCAGGTAAAGCAAAAACAATTAACGTAGAAGTACGTAAAAAACAGGTTTTTGCTAAACCAAATCCAGAACAAATTGCAGCAGAAGCTAAAGCGCGTGCAGAAGCAGAAGCTAAAACACGTGCAGATCAACAAGCGCGTGATACTGCAGAGCAAAAAGCGCGTCTTCAAACAGAGCAAAAAGCAAAAGCAACTTTAGATGCGATGCGTGCTGCTCACCAACAAGATAGTGCTGCACAGTCAGCTCCTAAAGCTGCTGTTGTAGTGAAAAAACGTGGTGGTGGTACAGTAAAACCTGCACCAAAACCAGCAGAAACATTAGAGCAAAAGAAAGCGCGTGAAGCTCAAACAGCTCAGTTAAAAGCAACTGAAGAAGCTGCACGTCGTAAAGCGGCTGAAGAAGCTCAGCAACGTACGCTTGAACAAATGCGCAAAATGGCATCTAAATATTCAAATGATGATGCTACTACCACAATTCGTGTAATTGATGATTCTCCACTTGCTTCAGGTCTTGTTGGCCAAGCTTATGAAGATTCATTTAAGCAAGAAGACCGTGAAATTAAACGCGGTGGCGCAACTACTAACCCGCGTGCTGGTAAGAAAGGCGGCCGTCGTGGTCAAGAAGAGCAAAGCTTTGTTAATCATAACAAACGTGGTTTAAAATCAAGCCAAGCAAATAAGCATGGATTTGAAAAGCCAGTTAAAAAGCAAGTCTATGATGTAGAAATCGGTTCAAGTATCGTTGTTGCCGATCTTGCTCAAAAAATGGCGATTAAAGTACGTGAAGTTATCAAAACACTTATGAAAATGGGTGAGTTGGTTAATCAAGATCAAGCTATTGACCAAGATACAGCGGCACTTGTTGTAGAAGAAATGGGACACAATCCTGTTCTAGTTTCTGATACACAAGCGGAAGATAACTTGCTTGAAGCGGCTGAAGAAGCACGTGGTGAGCAAACAACTCGTCCACCAGTTGTTACTATCATGGGTCACGTTGACCATGGTAAAACATCATTGCTTGACCGTATCCGTCGTTCGAAAGTGGCGGCAGGTGAAGCAGGCGGTATTACACAGCATATTGGTGCGTATCACGTTGAAACAGACAAAGGAATTATTACATTCCTTGATACACCGGGACATGCTGCGTTTACTTCAATGCGTGCACGTGGTGCTAAAGCAACAGATATCGTGGTATTAGTTGTTGCAGCAGATGATGGTGTAATGCCACAAACTGCAGAAGCAATTGACCATGCTCGTGCAGCAGGTACTCCAATTATTGTTGCAATCAACAAAATGGATAAAGAATCTGCTGATCCAGACCGTGTGTTAAATGAATTAACAACGAAACAAATCGTTCCAGAAGAATGGGGTGGTGATGTTCCGATTGCTAAAGTTTCTGCACATACTGGACAGGGTATTGATGAACTCCTTGATTTAATTCTTATTCAATCAGAATTGATGGAATTAAAAGCATCTGCTGAAGGTGCTGCGCAAGGTGTTGTTATTGAAGCGCGTGTTGATAAAGGCCGTGGTGCAGTAACTTCTATTCTTGTTCAAAACGGTACATTAAATATTGGTGACCTTGTTCTTGCAGGTTCATCTTATGGTCGTGTCCGTGCAATGTCTGATGAAAACGGTAAGCCGATTAAATCAGCAGGACCATCTATTCCAGTAGAAATTCTGGGTCTTCCAGATGCTCCAATGGCAGGTGATGAAGTTCTTGTTGTAAATGACGAGAAGAAAGCACGTGAAGTTGCCGATGCTCGTGCTGACCGTGAACGTCAAAAACGTATTGAACGTCAAAGCGCGATGCGCCTTGAAAATATCATGTCGTCAATGGGCAAAAAAGATGTTCCTACAGTGAACGTTGTTTTAAGAACAGACGTACGTGGTACTTTAGAAGCATTGAATGCCGCTTTATATGAACTCTCTACTGATGAAGTAAAAGTTCGTGTAATTAGTTCGGGTGTTGGTGCGATTACAGAGTCTGATGTGATTCTTGCGGAATCTTCAGAAGCTGTATTGTTAGGCTTTAACGTTCGTGCTGATACAGCTGCTCGTCAGAGAAGTGACCAAGACGGTATCGACATTCGTTACTACAGCATCATCTATGAATTGATTGATGATGTGAAAGATGCCATGAGCGGTAAACTTGCTCCTGAACATCGTGAAACAATCTTGGGTGTTGCTGAAGTACGTGAAGTATTCCACTCAAGTAAGTTTGGTGCAGCAGCAGGCTGTATGGTACTTGAAGGTACATTACACCGTAATAAACCGATTCGCGTATTACGTGATGACGTGGTTGTGTTCCAAGGTGAACTTGAATCATTACGCCGCTATAAAGATGTGGTTGAAGAAGTTCGTGCCGGTATGGAATGTGGTCTTGCGGTGAAAGGTTATAAAGACATCAAAGTACAAGATAAGATCGAAGTATATGATGTTCAATTGATTAAACGGAGTCTTTAATGGCGGGTAGCCAACGCTTAAAGCGAATGGCGGATTCAGTACAGCGTGAGCTGTCTGATCTAATCCGTCAGGAGTTAAAAGATCCGCGTCTGGGTGGTCTAGTGACCATCTCAGCCGTGAAAGTCAGTGCTGATATGGGATATGCTGAAGTTTACGTTACCGTTATGGGACGTGAGCTCGGTGACGAACAAAGTGAAGCAGCAAATAAAGAAACTTTAGATGTATTAAATAAAGCTTCTGGTTTCTTGCGTCATGAACTTAGTCGTCGTATTAAAACCCGTATTACACCTCGCTTACGTTTCCATTACGATAAGACCAATGCATATGGTAACTATATGTTTGGTCTTATTGAAAAAGCGGTACAAGATTTACCGGAACGTAAGTCAGATGACGAAGAGTAATTCCTACTCAAAATAAAAAAGCCACCTTTGGGTGGCTTTTTTATTTGTTCAAATTTTTATTCTTTAGGAGGTTCCATCGGAGGTTTGTTTTGTGAAAAGCGCTGTCCGATTTTATAACGATCCCATGGTAATGGACGTTCAATAGCTTCAGGGACTTCACCACTCAGCGAGCGTAAGCGTAAATGTAGCGCTGCTTGAGCAATTAAATTGGCTGAAACAGGTGCCGTAATAAAAGCCAAAAGCGTGATCAATAGTTCGGCAAAACCAAAGCGACCTTGGAAAGCAAAAAAGATCATAGAAGCAATTAAAAAGCTACCTAAGCCTAATGTGCTCGACTTGGTAGGTGCATGTAATCGCATAAATAAATCGGGTAGGCGTACCATTCCGATCGATCCAACCAGCATAAAGAATGAGCCGAAAACTAGAAAGATCGAAACAATAATTTCCATTGTAAATTGCATTTTGACCTCCCTTTAATCGATCACATGACCAGTAGTGAAATAACGTGCCAAAGCAGCTGTCGAAACAAACCCTAGCATGGCAACCAATAAAGCCCCTTCAAATAAAGAGGTGGTCGTCCAATAAATACCTAATACAACAATGAGACAAGTTGCATTTAGAAAAAGAGTATCGAGTGCTAAAAGGCGATCTACAATTGATGGTCCCATCACCATCCGAAAAAGACACAGCAACATAGAGATCGTGATGGCAATCAAGCTAATGCCAAGTGCATAAGGTAGGATGGTCATGTGTTGTCCTCCGATTTGCTTTTCACATCAAAAATTTCCATGAGTGGAGCCTCATAGCGTTGTTTGATGTCTTGCACATCACTTTCAGTATTTTCTGTACTGAGCGAGTGTACCAAAATGTCACCACGCTCTTGATCAATACCAGCAGAGACTGTACCCGGTGTTGTGGTAATAATCATTGCGAGTAAAGAATTTACTTGCTCATGTTCTGTTTCTAAAGGCACACGGTACCATTTGGGGTGTAATTTTTTGGGTGACCCTAACACCAGTTTAGCAACGCGAAAATTGGAAACAATAATATCCCACAGTACAACAAAACATAGTTTTACTGCTGGTTGCCAATGAATGTGCGGTGTTCTAGTAATAAAAGGTCGAACCAATCGAGGAATCACAAGCCCCAAAATTACAGCCATAAGTAGGTCGCTCGCATCAAGACTATGCGAGAGCATTAACCAAAAGATGATAATTAAAAAAGAAACAAATGGATGCGGAAACCAGCGGTCAAGCAATTTAGATAGCTGCATTGTTATGGCTCCATAGGTTTCAGTTGACTTTCATCAGCAATGGTTGGGGTTTGCAATTTCTCTTGCTGCTGAATTTGGCGGTGTTTATATTCAGAAATATGCTCACCGTTGAAAGTATCTTTCGAAATAATGTCAGGAATAAGATAGGCATTATGATCTTCAACTTCACCACCATATTTTGTTTCTGGTAAATAAGTTGAGTCATATGGCTGAACGCTAATAACTTCGCCATTTTGATCAGTTTTAAGAATAGATTGCTGATACAGGGCATGATCTTGAATTTGCTGAGCGGTATTTGTGGTGTAGTGCAATACAGGTGAAGCAAATGCTACATAAGCCACTAAACCGGCAAGTAAGATATAGATGACTGTATCGTTACGTGGCGGTGCTTTTTCAGGTAAAGCACGATAAATAATATAAGCAGGATTGATTGGGTCTTCTTCTGGTGGTGATGCACGCCAGAATAAAATAAAGCCGACACGTGTTAATGCAATAATACTTAATAGACTCACCAAAAGAACAATACCAATAACCCAGCCTTGATATGCAGTTTCAACAGTAGCCTGCAAAATAAATACTTTCCCAAAGAAGCCACTAAAAGGTGGTAAGCCTGCGAGCATCATGGCAATCAGGAAATAAGTCAGCATGGCTGCTTTTTCTTGTTTAATTCTCGGTGCAATCTTTAAATGATCTTTAAAATCACCGCGCTGTGAAGTCATCCAGCCACAGAACAGGTAAAATGCTGCACCAATCAATGTACTGTGGACTAAATAGAATAATGCTCCAGACCACGCTTGTGTATTTGACATGGCAATTGCAATCAATAAAGTACCAATTGAAGACAGCACCATAAAGCCAACAAAACGTCTGAGGCGATCTGCACCAATTGCGCCAATCACGCCATATAAAGAAGTCACTAAACCAATTGGAAGCAACCAGCTTTTAAAGATTTCTTGGCTGAGTACATCATTAAATACAGTTCCATTGACACGCAAAATGGCATAGATCCCCACTTTGGTCATAATGGTAAAAATTGCTGCGACAGGTGTACTTGCAACGGCATAAGTTTTTGGTAGCCAAAAACCAACTGGTAGCATGGCCGCTTTAATACCAAACACGACAAATAATAGTAAGGCACCTGCAACTGCTAATTTATATTGATCTGCATCTAAAGTCGGTAGCAAACGTGAAACATCAGCCATATTGAGGCTACCTACACTGCCATAGATCATGCCAAGACCAATTAAGAACAGGGCAGAGGCTAAAAGGTTGATAATGACGTAGTGCACACCAAGCTGAAATCTCGGTTTTCCTTGTCCATGTAATAAGAGGACGTAGGATGCCATGAGCAAGATTTCAAAGAAAACGAACAGGTTAAATAAGTCGCCTGTGAGAAATGCGCCACATAGCCCCATTAAAAGAAAATGGAATATGGCGTGGAAATAGCGACCTCTCGTATCCCAGTTTTCACTGGCATACCATAAAACCGGAACTGCTAAGGCATAAGTTAAAACTAGCATAAAAGCTGAAAGGCGGTCGAGTATCAGCACAATACCAAAGGGAGCTGACCACTCGCTCAACTGATAAACCGTAATTTGGCCAGTGTTTGCAACAAGCAGATAACTAACAGCAGTGATTAACCCAGCTATTGCTGAGATCAAACTAATGCCACGGCGCCAAGGTTGTCGCCAATCTTCTTTTAATGCACCAGCGCCAGGGTTACCTAGAAGCAATAAGATAAAACCAGTAAATGCCGGGATGAGGATACTGAAAATTGGTGTATTAGCTTGCCAAAAAGATAAAAAATCAAACATCACGGCTCATCCTCACGTGGGTCGTATGTTGGAGAAATATCTTCTTTAGCATCAACGTGGTCACTACCTGATTCATAACGGCTGCGTAAAGCCAGTTGTACAATAAACGCTGTGGTCGCAAAACCGATAACGATTGCAGTTAAAACAAGAGCTTGTGGAAGCGGGTCTGTAATATTAGTGGTTTCAGTCAGGATCGCTGGTGAGCTCACTTGCAAGCGGCCCATCGCAAACAAAAATAGGTTAACTGCATAACCGAGTACGGCTAATCCCAATACCACAGGGAAGGTACGTGCACGTAAAATGAGATAGATGCCTGTCGCAACAAGTAGCCCAATGGCAGAGGCCAGTAAGAATTCTAAACTGATCATGATAATTTCTCCCCATGAGGTACAGGACCAGACATACTCGAATGGCGAGAGTCTCCTAATACAGAAATGAGTAGCATAGTGGCGCCTACCACTGTGATATACACACCCAAATCAAAGCTTGCTGCTGAAGCCAGATGTAGTTTTCCTAAAACTGGTAACTCAACATAGACATGAGCACTGGTTAAGAATGGACGTGCCCAGAACCATGCAGCAATACCTGTTAAGCCTGCAATTGTTAAACCGGAACCAATCCAGACCTCATAAAGACGACCAGATTGTGCTTTTAACATTTGTTCTGCTTGGTCTTGACCTAAAGCAATGTACTGAATAATGAGTGCCATTGAGGTAATTAAACCTGCAATGAAGCCACCGCCAGGGTAGTTATGTCCGCGCATAAAGATATAGACACTTACCACTAGCGCTAAAGGCAACACCCAAGAGGCTGTAATACGGAACATGAGCGGAGATGGGTTAAAGCGGTAGGTGAGGCCTTGTGTCATGGTGGTGCCGTGTACGCGCATGCCATCCATGAGGCATAGCGCGCCAATCGCAGCAATGCCCAGTACGGTAATTTCACCAAAGGTATCGAAACCACGGAAGTCCACCAAAATAACATTTACAATGTTGGAGCCGCCGCCAAGTGGTAAAGATTGCTGAGCAAAGAACCATGAAATCGAATTATGGTCACGCGTTAAAATGAGCCACGTAATCCAGCCAATACCCAAGCCACCAATGATTGCTAAAAATGCATCTCTCAAACGTCTAGAGCGAGTAGACTCATAAGGCGTAAGCTGTGGTAATAAAGATAAACTCATCAATAAAAGTACAGTCGTTACAACGTCTACTGTAATTTGAGTGAGAGCTAAGTCAGGTGCCGACATGGTAACAAATACCATAGTAACCACGAGACCAATTGCACCACTAATGAGTACAGCTTTAATGCGCTCATGGTGAAACCAGAGCATCATCCAGCAACCCGAGAATAAGGTCAGCCAAAGAACGACTGCAATCCATGGTGCATGTGTGAGTTCGCGTGTACCTGTGGTAAGGCCTTGATTGAGTAAAGGCAAAGTGACCAGAATGATGCTAAAAGCAATCATTAAGAACAGGTAACTTTGTAGTGAACCATTCTCAGTTTTTTGTTTGATTTTACGACTCGTTAATAGCAAATGTTTTAAGAACAAATCAAATAAAACACGACCTTGTAAACGACCAAGTCGTGGGTCGAGGTCGATTTTACGAATCATGCCATCTTTTGCTAAAGCAAAATAGAAAAGCGTGCCGCCAATCAAAGCAATAATACTCATCACAAGAGGAGCATTAAATCCATGCCAGATTGCAAGATGAGTTCCCGCAAAATCAGGTTGCATTAGACTTGCACGTGTCACGCTGTTAACTAAAGGCTCAACCAGTAGGGCAGGGAAAATACCCACCAAAATACATAACGTCGCAAGTAATATGGCTGGTGCTCGCATGCCAATCGGTGGTTCATGGGCATTTTTATTTGGTACTTGTTTGCCCAATGGACCATCAAAAAATACGCCGTGAACTAAGCGAATTGAATAACTGACTGCAAAAATACCGGCAAGTGTTGCAATAACACTTGCAAAAATAACAGCCGAGCCTGAAAGGTTCGCCAACAGTTCAGTAAAGAACATTTCTTTAGAAATAAAGCCATTGGTCAGTGGAACACCTGCCATTGATGCTGCGGTAATCATGGTGAGCGTTGCGGTAAACGGTAACAGCTGCCAAACGCCACTTAATTTTCTAAGATCACGTGTACCTGTTTCATGGTCAATAATCCCTGCAATCATAAACAGGGCAGCTTTAAAGGTTGCGTGGTTAATAATATGGAAAATTGCAGCGGCAACCGCTAAAGGTGAACCAATACCAAGCAAACAGACAATAAGGCCTAAATGACTAATGGTGGAGTAGGCCAATAATCCTTTTAAATCTTCTTTAAAGATGGCAAAGCATGCAGCCATACAGAGTGTAAATAGGCCGACAAACGTGACAATGTTGTGATAAAGCGCGGCCCCAATAAAGATAGGTAGAAGACGTGCTAATAAGAAAATACCGGCCTTAACCATGGTTGCAGAGTGCAAATAAGCCGACACCGGGGTGGGGGCTGCCATTGCATTGGGTAACCAAAAATGGAAAGGGAATTGAGCACTTTTAGTAAAAGCACCGAGTAAAATAAGCAAAAGCATCGGAACGAAAAGATGATGACTTTGAATAAGGTCTTTCATTCCGACAATATCATTAATTTCATAAGTACCAGTGATTTGTCCTAGTAAGACAAATCCACCTAGCATGGCGAGTCCCCCCATTCCTGTAATGGTAAGTGCCATACGCGAGCCGCGTTGTGCTGCTTCGTAATGACTCCAATAACCCACCAGTAGAAATGATGAAATACTGGTAAGTTCCCAAAAGACTAATAAAATAATTAAATTGTTAGAAAGGGAAATACCCAGCATTGCTGCCATAAACAGCATGAGTAATAAATAGAGTTTACTTAATGAATTTTTAGGGCCTAAATAATAATAGGCATAAATATAAATGAGTGTACCGATACCGGTAATAAGTAAAGAGAATAGTAAACCAAGAGCATCGAGTCTGAAGCTTAGATTAATTCCTAATTGCGGTAACCAATCCCAACTTTGTTGAATGCTTGCACCACCAAGCACAGTTTTAGCCTGAGTCAGTAATAAACCAAAACTGGTTAAACTGACTCCGATCGCCCCTAAAGCCGTTACTCCACGTGAAAACCGTTGAAGCAATGAAACAAGGGTGGTGCCTAATATTAACGGTAATAAGATAATTATCGGTAGCACACTCGTATCCATATATAATTTAGACCGAAGCCTAAAGGTGAAATTTTAATTTCAGAATAGATAGGAATTCAAAGAGATTTCCAAAGCTTATATTCTGAAAACCCGACCAAATTAGAAAAATAAAGCGAGAAACAAGTTGTATTGCGCAACTTGAATAATAAAAACGCAAAATGAAATTTATTGTACACTAAAAAATCATTAAAAATCTGATGTTATTACATGCGGTAACAACATCTAGTGATTTTTCAGCTCAAAAACCAGATTTCATCATATATTTAGCGAATTCGGTTTTATTATAAAAATTGAGCTAAATGGATAATAAATTTTAAAGAGATGAGGTTTCTTCCGAGGTATCTCCTGTATGAATCATACGTAATAATTCATTTTTTTGTTGTTCATTTAAGTTTTGGATTTGCTGGTACAAATTGTCAATTTGAGTGGTTGTAGGTTCGGTATCAAGTGGCAATGGATCTATATGCGGCGCTAAAACTTCATCTCGGTGCAAGAGGGTGTAAAGGTGTTCAAGCTGCTGCTGAGTCGTATTTAAATCAAGTTGGCTTGCTTTGCCATGTTCTAATTTAAGGCATTGATAAGCAGCTGCATGTTCAAGTAACTCTTCACGGCTTCCAGTCACTATAATTTGTAAACGCGGAAATGCCTCATGAAGTCGATTTAAAATTTCTGAGCAATGCAGAGCATCTAATTGTGAATCGATTTGGTCAATTAACAAAATTCCTTCACCTTCAAGGCAAGGGTCTAGGCTCAATGGGTTGAGCAAACAAAGTCTACGTACGACATCACCTATCAATGCAATCCATGTTTTGGTTGTATTGGAAAGTTGCTGAAAGGCTAAAGCTTCACCCTTGTAATGGGCCGTAAGTTGAAGACGTGGATGATATTGTAAATAGATGTCTTCAAGTTCTGGAAAAATAATCTTTAATGCCGATTTCAGCGCATATAAATTTGGTGAAGGCAGTTGTTTAGGCTGCCCTGCCAATTCGATTTGAAGTTGACGTAAAAGTTCTTCCTGATTTTGTGGGTTTGATTGTCGGGAAATAATTCGTTGTACAACATGAGCTGCTTGTGCATTTTCAATATCGCTAATTTCACGCAGCCATTCAAAAAAACGAGCAAAGGTGGTAAACGGGATTAAGCTAATTTCATAAGCAGAAATAGACTGAGTAATCCCTGGCAGGTTTTTATTCAGCAAATTTATATCGTTAACAAATCGCTCAGATGGGTAGTAAGCAAGTAAGGGAAGGCCTTGAAGTGGGTCTTTTCTTGTGACTTGATGATAAAGGGTAATGGTTTGATCGAGCTGCTGAGTTTCAACTTGACTAATCCCTACGCCAGTTGCATTTAAGGTTTTAAATAGTTTCCAGCTACAAATAGATGTGTCGGTTTGCTGTGCGGATGTGGTTTCAGGCAGTTGCCCGAATTCTGATGGAATATGAATGCTGACTTCTATTTTAGACTGTAACCGAGAATGGGTAATGTCTTGATCAGGCATGACTACGCCCGGGGTACGAACATCTTTCAAGCGAGCAGGAAACCACGTTAAAGCATGGTAAATATGCTTGAGTAGCATACTTTTACCGGTTGCCTGCTCACCTAAAATTAAAGTAATCGGTTGTTTATCATATTGAAACTGGATCTTTAGGTCATGAAACAGAGCAACATGTTTAAATTGGATGGATTCAAGTCTCATAGGCTCACCTAATTATGAGCGCTTCAACCAACCGACTTACGAAGACTTAAAGGCGCCCTTACTTTTAATTGTTGTATCAGATCATAAAGATGATGGATGTTTAGACTTACTTTAGCACGAGTACAGGCCACGTAAAGTAATCTTAATTCCTCATCTGTAATCTTGTGTTCTAAACCATTAATTTTAAATTGATAGTCATCTTCAATATGGACACGATTCCACTCTAATCCTTTTGCTTTATGGGCAGTTGAGATGACATAGTCAGCTTGCTCAAGGGGAGTAATTTTAGAAAGCGCTTTTTTCAGTGGGTCGGTACCATGATCATCTACCAGTTTAACCAATGGTTTGATGTCACTTCCTTCATTGGTTTCACAGTATTCATGTACATCGTGCCATGAGTTAAACCATGCTAACTCGGGAACGTCAGTAACTCGTTTTCCTTGCTTCAAGAGGCTTGCAGCATCTACAAAACGGTTTAGTTTTTGATGATCTGCCTGCAAACTTACTTTATCGCCGTGAACTAAGCCTGCCAATAACAGCTCCATTGCCCGAGCATTGGTACGACACAAAATCGCATCACGCATTTTGGTATGTGGTTTATTGACTACACTCGATTTCTGGTTCGGATTGCCAAGCAGCGGAACTGTTTCATTTAAACCACCTAGCAACGCATTGGCGACATCGGCAATTGCCTCTCCAAAACGGAAAGAAGTCGTTAAGCGAGACTCTGGCAAAGGCAGTTGTTGCATGGCATTAACTGCACCACGCCACGCGTAGATTTGCTGATGTGCATCGCCTACATAAATAACCTGCGTACTTTTTTGACGAAGTAAGATACCCAACATTAAAGGATCAGCATCTTGTGCTTCATCAAATAAGACATAATCGGCTGGAATGTTTGGTTCAGACAATGCCCAAAGTTTGAGGTAAATATCGTGACCAATTCCGGCTTGATGATTTGGGTCGATAGACTCTAACCAGCGCCGTTCAACAGCAGGGTAAAGGTGGGTCTGTAGCTCGGTAATATCGTCTGGATGTAACCAATTTGGCGCCTGAATATGTCGAGGAGCTGGGTATTGAGAACTTGTTGAGCAGAAATAGCTCACCGCATTTGCGACAAGACTCGCCAGACGACTTGGCATTAAGACGTATTTTTCATAACGTCCACCCATCATGCGTCGTAAGGTAATTGGTTCTAGTCGATATTCTTTGGCAATAAAGCTTGGACTTAAGCGAGGTAGGCGTAATTTATCAGTCACACCACGTGGCACACTGCGAAATGCGAGTGAGTGGAAAGTACGGCAGTCTACATTGCGATGAAATTTGTTTTGAGCTTCACCAGCAATGGCTTTGTTAAAAGCCAAATACATACCGCGCCGTTCAGGCATGGCATCACTAATCATTTGTAATGTAGTAGTTTTACCTGTACCCGCATAGGCAATCACTTTAAATGATTGCCCAAGACGTCCGTTATCTATGGCAATGGCTTGCTCATAGGTGGCTTTAGGTTTTTCGATATTCGACACTGAGTGATTTTAAACCTTGTTACGGTTAGCTTTTTCAACTAAACCAGATAAACCCTGACGACGAGCTAATTCGTCAATAATAAGTTGTGGATTAAGATCGAAATAACCCAACATGACAATACTATGGAACCACAAATCGGCCGTTTCATAAATCAAGTCATTTAAATTACTTTCTGTATTTTGAGCAGCGTAGTCTTTCGCAGCAATAATAGTTTCTACGCCTTCTTCGCCGACTTTTTCTAAAATTTTATTGATGCCTTTTTTGTAGAGGCTTGCAACATATGAAGTATCAGCTTCTGCTTGCTTACGCTCTTGCATTAATTGCCCTAAGTGAGCAAGTACATCAACTTGTTCAGTAGTATGAGCATGATCGTGGCTTGCAGCTTTGGCTTTGTCACCATAAATTGCAGTAGGGTCCTTTAATTGTGCATCGACAATTTCCCAGCCCTGTGGGGTAAGTTTACGGTAGAAACAAGACTCTCGACCTGTATGGCATGCAATACCGCCGTGTTGCTCAACTTGTAATACGATTACATCACCATCGCAGTCTAAACGAATTTCATAAACTGTTTGGAAATGGCCTGATTCTTCACCCTTGTGCCAAAGTTTTTGGCGAGAGCGAGAGAAGTACACAGCCTGATTTTTTTCTGCTGTGAGCGCAAGTGATTCACGGTTCATCCACGCCACCATCAAAATACGTCCGGTTTGATGATGTTGAGCAATGGCAGGGATAAGACCTTGTTCGTTAAATTTTACTTCATCGAGCCATTGCGTGTTATTCATGAGGAATCACCAAAGAAATATGAACTATAAATTGATTTCAATCAGATGCTAAAAATAGCTTGTATAGTGTACGGCATCAACGTCGCTTTGCGGAAAAATTCTTTGTCCTTTTTGTCTTTGTCAGCGTAATGAATAGCTTGTAACGCTTACCAATCGGTATCTTATTCAAATGACTAAGACGTGAGGATATTTGAAATCTCAATCAAATTTTGATCTGGATCACGAATATAAACTGAAAGAATAGGGTGCACCGCACCAGTACGTTCAACAGGACCTTCTTCAATTTGAATATTTAACTGATTAAGGTGTGCTACCACTTCTGAAATGGGTGTGTCTGAAATAAAACACAGATCGGCAGATCCGGGAGTCGGTTGCAATGCCTTAGGTTCGAACTCGTGACCTTGCTGGTGTAAATTTATTTTTTGATTTCCAAACTGTAGAGCCTTTCTATCACCTTTAAAAGTGATGACCTTAAATCCCAACACGTTTTGATAGAAATTACAGGTATTCTCAATACTGGCAACAGTTAAAACAAGATGATCAAGATGGCTGATTTTCATGTGTTACTCGCTATTATTTGGTTGGGTTAATAGTCAGACAGAGATTCATTTTTTAAATGAAACGCACTGCTTTCTTTAGGTGCTTGAGCGACTTGATCATAATCAAGTTGCTGAAATGAACCTGTCTTTAATCCCGAAATTGTGATTGCCATTTCTTTTCGAAAATAAGGAATTTGATACATCCAAGGGAAAACTAAATCTCTTAAGCTTCCCGCCCACCAATGGTCAGATTGATAAAGTGGTGTTAATAAGCGACTAAGAAATTGATAAAACTGGGTGGATGAACGACGAAGCTGGTGGTAGTGCTGCCAGAGCAGGGACCAATCAATGTTTTGATTCTTTTGAGCTTGTTGCAGGGATTGAGAAAAAGCCCAAGCATCTAATAATGCCATATTGGCCCCTTGTCCTAACTGTGGACTCATTGCATGAGCTGCATCTCCAATGACTCCAATTCGTCCTTGACCAAATTGAGTCATGACGACATCACGGTAATTTGCAGATAGCCATTTAGGCTGAGTTGGACTGTTATACAAAATCTCTTTTAGCCACTCTGCAACTGTGGGCCAACGCTCAGAAACTTGCTTTAACCAAGTTTGTTTAGCCTGTTCATCTTGCAAAAAGCTTTGTAATTGTGGGGTAGGTAAGCTCCAAAATATACTTGAAAGGCGCTGTTGAGGTTCTGTTGGAACTGCTCCTGTAGGAAGAATTCCCATCATAATTTTCGAGCGATCATAAAATTGATGCAGAATTTCAGCATCTAATACTTGGCACTCAGGCACGATACTCCACGCCGCTCCCCATGGATAAGCTTTGTCAACCTTTACCCATGCTTTGGGGCGTAACTGGCTACGCGCACCGTTGGCAATGAGTAGGCCATCAAAGCAAGCATCAAACTTTTGGTTTTGATGACTGCCGAATATCCGAACCTCATTGTTATGTTCTTCAAATCTTTCAACAGAATGGCTCATACACCAAGTAATCTGGCTTGAATACTCGCTAAGCTTTTGAGTGAGTACATGACACAAAGTGGCCCGGTGTATACCTAGACCATAGAGGTTTGCTGATGCTTCGTGATAATGACTGTTAACTAAAAGGCGTTTGTCCGGAAGTTGTCCTTCTAGGCCTGTGACTCTCGCACCTAAGGATAAGGCTTTGTCGAGTACACCTAAATGTTCAAATACAGCTAAGCCCACGGGTTGTAGTAATAACCCAGCACCTACCGGAGATAACTCATCAACTTGTTCAAAAATAGTAACGTTATTGCCTTCTCGAGCAAGCAAAATGGCAGTCGCTAAACCTGCGGTACCTGCACCGATAATGGCAAAATGAGGTGTTTTCATTGTTTGTTCTTTTCAAGCATTTATGAATGCTAATTTAGCAATGAACGAACAAGCGATCTATATTTTTTAAAGATTAAAGTTAGCCATAAAAAAATCCCTTGCACTAGCAAGGGATTTAGAACTTATTTCAATATACGCCAAAGTGCTAATAAGCTACTCAGCACAATTAAAATAATCGAAACAAACCAAGGGCTAATAATCGCAATGGTGAGCAAAATCAGCATGCTACTACCGAACATCCAGCTACGGCGTTGCTGATGTTCCATTTGCAAACGAAGCTGTTGAATTTCACGTAACTGGCGGTCTTGCCAAGCAGACTGGTTCTTTAAACCATTTAAACTGTCAATAATTAAGCTTGGGAAATCCTGAGCACCTAAAAGCAGGTCAGGTAGTTGCTGGCCAAGTTCTTTTACATTTTTGACTGGGTTCATGTTGGACTTAACCCATTCAGTCAAAATTGGTTTTGCCAATTTCCAGATGTCGAGCTGCGGGTAAAGATCGGTACCTAGACCTTCGACATGCACTAAAGTCTTTAGCAACAACATGAGTTGTGGCGGAATCTCTAAATGGAAGCGACGGGCAATATCCATCACTTGAATCAAGATGCCAGCAAAATCAAGTTGATCCATTGGCTTAGACACCATTGGGCCAACGGTGCGACGCATTTCACGCGATAGCGCATCTTGGTCTGTACCCGGTGGAATCCAACCAGCTTGATGAACAATTTGAATGAGCTGCATAAAGTTGCTGTTCATTACAGCAAGCAACATGCGGGCAATGGTCATCTGGTCATGCTTAGATAACTCACCCATAATTGCACAGTCGAGTGCAATAAAACGTGGATTGCTTGGATTAATTGTTTCTACAAAGACATTGCCGGGGTGCATGTCGGCATGGAAAAAGTTATCGCGGAATACTTGCGTAAAGAAAATGGTTAATCCTTTTTCTGCAAGTTGTGCACGGTCCATGCCTAGACGGTCAAAGGTTGCCGTATCTGAAATAGGAACACCTGTAATGCGCTCTGCTACCATGACATCTTTGGTGTCCATGTAGACTTCAGGCACATACATCATGGTTGAGCCAGTAAAATAATGGCGCATACGACGGGTGTTATCTGCCTCAATACTCAAGTCCAACTCATTTAAAATGATCTGGCGGTAGTCTTGAATAATTTCAGTCAGATGCAACGCGCGAGCAGCTTCTAGGCGACTTTCTAAGGTATTGCCTAGCCAAGCTAAAATTTCAAAGTCTTGTAAAATCTGGCTACGAATGTCCGGACGAGTGACTTTTACAACAACTTCACGACCATCATGCAGTGCTGCTGTATGTACTTGTGCAATTGAAGCAGCAGCTAATGGTTGGTCATCAAAGCGAGCAAATAGTGTATTTACGTCTGCTTTTAAAGAATCTTGAATACGTTGTTTGGCAACATTGCTATCAAAAGGTTTAACCTGATCTTGAAGTAAGACCAATTGAGCGAGTATTTCAGGTGGAATCAGGTCGCGTCGAGTAGACAGTAACTGCCCAAGCTTAATTGCAAGCGGGCCCATATCTTCTAAAGCTTCTTTAAGCTTCAATGGGTTTTTGCGTTCACGACTCGACCATGCAGCTGGATGCATCTTAATAATATTTAATGCACGTTGAGCTTTAACAGGTAATTCATCCGCAGGGAACAACGTATCGAGTCTATAGTGCGCTGCAATACGCCAAAGTTCGAGTAAACGTGAAACGTGCGGAATCATATACAGTCTTACCTAGTCTTGAGTGGGTTGTAGTTGTGCATTGAGCTGCTGTAGCTTAGCTTCTAGACGGTCAATGTCTTGATTAAGCTTACGTGTAGCTTGATTTAAATCGTCCATTTCCCAACGTGGGGCAAATAAACCGCTGTCTTCTTTTAAGGCATCTTCAGCAAAAAATAGATGGCTTTGCACGGAGCGTTTTAAATGCTTTGGTGCAAGTTGAATCTTGCCAATTTCATGAGCGAGTTGAGGGCCAATCCATTTTGATAAATGCGCAGCTAAATCAGGTTCAGCCTGCTGCATAATTCTTTGAATATCCTGTAATAGGTGATAATCACCTTGAAGCGGGATATTACCAATCTGGTCTGGATCGCTGACCAATAGTTTGATCAGTTCAACCACATCTTTGACATGCAAAGTGGCTGTGGCTTCAGAAATTTTAAATTGTGGATCAAACGGGCGTTGTTCAAAAATAGAAGGTTTTTCGCTATGCCCAGTTGCAGTAGGTTCAAGACGTACTTTTTCTTGGTCAAAGAATACATCGACAGAAAGTTGCGGGCTATCTATGACCACACGCAACATTTTGCCCTGTAACTGATTGAGCTGAATGCGGGTTAATGCATCCAGATCGATCAGATGATGAATGATACGTTCGACTGCACCGAGTGCCAAAATCGACCACATATCGCTATCCCTTACAGTTTGAAACCGCGGTGAACAGCAACAATACCGCCAGTCAGGTTGTGATAATCACAGTTCTGGAAGCCAGCATTTTCCATCATACCTTTTAAGGTGCGTTGGTCTGGGTGCATACGAATTGATTCAGCTAAATACTTATAACTTTCTGAGTCATTGGCAACCAATTTACCCATAATCGGTAAAGCAGTGAATGAGTAAAGGTCATAAAGTTTTGAGAATGGCTCAAATACTGGTTTAGAAAACTCAAGAATCAGTAAACGACCACCTGGCTTAAGCACACGGAACATAGAAGCAAGCGCAGCGTCTTTATCTGTCACGTTACGTAAACCAAAGCTAATGGTGACAAGGTCAAAGCTGTTGTCTGCAAATGGCTCTAATGTTTCTGCATTGGCAAGAACGAAATCGACATTGGTACAGCCTGCATCAATCAAACGGTCACGACCAACATTCAGCATAGATTCATTAATGTCTGAAAGTACCACATGACCTTGAGGACCAACTTCACGACTAAATACTTTTGCTAAGTCACCTGTACCGCCAGCAATATCCAACACGTGTTGACCACGGCGAACACCAGACATGTTAATTGCAAAGCGTTTCCACAAACGGTGAATACCAAATGACATTAAGTCATTCATAAGGTCATATTTGCTTGCAACTGAGTGGAAAACTTCAGCAACTTTTTGAGCTTTATCTTCAGTTTTAACAGTTGAGAAACCAAAGTGAGTTGTTTCTCCCACATTGCCTGTATTGCTAGCACCACGTGGTAAATTGTATTTCGGTACAGAACCACTAACAGGTGTATCTGTTAAGGTTTGCTGTAAAGTTTGTTGTTGCCCTTGAGGAGTACCTTGCGGTAAAGGTGAGCTTAGGAATGGGCTAACTTTGTCTGAACTTTGTGCCTGCTCAGTTGGAGATGTTGGCTTTTGGTTTTCGTTAGACATATTGTCTCTCCTAGACTCAAACTCAAGTGAAACGGAATAAGTTCTGCATGATGACAGATTTTGTCTATTTTTACAGGCATCACCATGCAAATATAATGAATAAAATCTCAACTTCGCGAGGTTGAGTTTTTTCTATGTGCCGACCTTATCACACTCTAAACGGATTCGGATGTCCTGAATGTACTTTTTCAACAATCTGACGTTCTTTTTCCGTAAAAGTCTTAATAAAAGCCTCAGCCGATTTTAATGGTTTCATTGCGCTAAAACCATCCTGAATAAAATCATACATCAATTCAAAGTGATATTTTTGAGCAAGACCTTTACACATTTTAAAGGCAGTGAACATCATAAATGAACGCATGTATTTATCTAACGCTAATCCTAAGTCGTCAAGAAGAGCAAGTTGCTGGTAACGAGCTTCTGCCTGATCAAGCTTGATTAAGGTTAAGCGCATAATCTCGTCAGTGAGTACTGTATTGGCAGGGTAGTCTTCAAGAAGCTGCATTGCTACTTGTTCATCAAGTTGTGTGGCAAGTACAGCCAGACTTACCGACTTTGTTCCTGTTTTAATTGCATTTTCAGGTAGAACTTTTTCTGCTTTATGAGCATATTTCAATAAACGTTCAATTTGAGCTGCAAGCGCATCAAACTCTGGACCACCATATAAACGGTTTAAAAAATACTCTGACATGAGCTTGTGTTCTGGCAAATTAAAAAAGTCGTGATGAGTATCTTTCATCCGCTCTTTTAGCCATGTTTGTACATCTTGCAAACGCTGGGCAAGCACTGGATTATCGTGATAATTAAATGTTTTATATTGTTGTAAAAGATCATCAAAAGCAGCGAGTTTAGACATTTAAGGCTCTAATATTGGGCTATTTGCAAAAAATCATAAGAGGCATTGTAACCTTCTACTATGGCGAGTAGATGTAAAAAAAATGATTTATGCGTCAATTTTTAGACAGAATTTTGGCGCAATGACATAATTTGTATAGCAATTCATCATCTAAGCGCATAAGTTAAATAACGATGAAATTAAACAATAAAAGATTAGAGCAGTGGACTATGAGTGAACAACAACCAAAATTTGAAATTCGAGACGAGGAACAGCTTTCAGTCGATTTGATTGAAGCACAATATGCTTTAAAAGATAGTCGGGGCAAAAAAAATGCTAAAAGTACACTCATTTTAATGAGTGGTATTGAACTGGCTGGAAAAGGCGAGGCTGTTAAGCAGCTTCGAGAATGGTTAGATCCAAGATATTTACGCGTAAAAGCAGATGCACCGCGTGTGCTGACAGATACCGAAGCTTTTTGGCAGTCATATTCAGAGTTCATTCCAACTGAAGGCCAAATTGTGGTGATGTTTGGCAATTGGTATAGTGACTTATTGGTTACCGCAACGCATGTATCGGAACCTTTGGATGATGCCCGTTTTGATGCCTATGTTGAAAACATGCGGGCGTTTGAACAGGATTTAAAAAATAACTATGTCGATGTGATTAAGGTTTGGTTTGACCTTTCGTGGAAGTCACTGCAAAAACGTTTAGATAAAATAGACCCATCTGAACAGCATTGGCATAAACTGCACGGTTTAGACTGGCGCAATAAAAAACAATACGACACTTTGCAAAAGTTACGCCGCCGTTTTACCGACGACTGGTACATTATTGATGGTGAAGATGAAAAACAGCGAGATCAATTTTTTGCCCAATACCTTTTGCAACATATGCGTGAATTGCCTGAACATGAAAGTGAAGTCAAAGGTAAATGGCAGCAGGCAAAGATTCCTGAAAGTTTGTTAAAACCTTCTAAAGAACAGCTCGATAAAGCTGATTACAAAAAAGAGCTCGATAAACTCAGTAAAAAAATTGCCGATACCATGCGTTTTGATAAACGTAATTTTGTGATTGCTTTTGAAGGAATGGATGCTTCGGGTAAAGGGGGTGCCATTAAACGAATTGTGAAAAACTTAGACCCGCGTGAATATGATATTCATTGTATTGGCGCACCTGAACGTTTCGAAGCAAGGCATCCTTATTTGTGGCGTTTTTGGAATCGTATTAATGAAGCTGAAAAAATTACAATCTTTGACCGTACTTGGTATGGTCGAGTGCTGGTAGAACGAGTTGAAGGTTTTGCATCGCCTTTAGAGTGGCAAAGGGCATACGACGAAATTAATCGCTTTGAAAAAGATTTATTTGATAGTGAAACCATTGTGGTAAAAATTTGGCTTGCGATTAGTAAAGATGAGCAAGAACAACGCTTTAAAGCCAGAGAAGAGACACCGCATAAACGCTTTAAAATTACCGCAGAAGACTGGCGCAATCGTGATAAGTGGGATGACTATTTGAAAGCGGCAGCAGATATGTTTGAACGAACCAGTACCGAATATGCACCTTGGCATATTGTTGCCACTGATGATAAATATACTGCACGTTTAGAAGTGTTAAGAGCTATTTTAAAACAGCTGAGAGCAGATTAAACTCTCAGCCGTGAATTTGATTTTAGTTTACAACCGTGCCACGACTTTTTTGTTGAATACGTTTAGCAAGGTTGTAGCTATCAGTAAGATGCGTTTGGGCTATTTTCTTCATCATAAAATAGCCTAAACCTGCTGCAACAATTTGCCCGCCTAATGGTATAAATTTAGTCACTTGCTTGGTGACAATTTTTCCAAAGAAACCATTAAACGTTTTTTTAACGGTGGTACGCGCGACCACAAAACCTGAAAATTGAAAGCCGCGTTTACGCAGTTCATCCCAATGAATGGTTTTTGTTTTTGGATCATAAACGCTGACATGTTCAGGTGCTAAACCAAAGCGGGAATTAATATCGGGAATAAGCTGTGACAAAATTCCCAAATCTACTACCACGTCAAAAAAAGGAATGGGTACAATTGCTGCACCAGCAGAGACGTAAGCTCTTTTCTGAATGAGCTCGTGGCACTCATCGCGAATTTGTTCCAGATTTAGGCTAGGATCAATATAGTCAGGAATGTTATCAATTTTCATAATGTTTACCTGTAATGGGTTCCTTAAGGGTGCCTTCCAAACACAAGGCAAGTGACACCTAAAGTTAGATTATGCTGTGTTTAAACCAACGTGACATAGTCAGATTCAGTTGTATAGTAATGAATGTTTATGATTTTGTGCATAAATTATGCGAGTAGGATATGAAATAAATGGGCATCCATGTTATTCAAAGTCAACGTATTGATGTGTTGTTGCAGGGCGTACTGGCATCTACGTCCCAACCTTCAACGCATCCTTTACAGGTTTTGAAAGCCCAGCATTTTATTGTGCCAAGTCCTGCGGTAGAGCAATGGCTGATACAAAAACTTGCAGAACAACAAGGAATGAGCGCCAATTACCAGTTCCATCAACGTGTTCGTGGTTTTCAGTGGTATGCCTATCAACAGGTCCTCACAGCGCATAAGGAACAGGTTCGTAAGGCCAATATTCCACGTTTGATTTTTAAATGGCGTGTACATCAGGCATTACAAGAATTTATTCAGCCTGATGAAATGAGTATAGATGACTCACATCCATTACATTCTATTGTTCAGCGTATTTACGACAGCGCAGATCGACTTGAACAAGGGATTGAGAAACAGCTAAAAAAACAAAAAATGTTGTATTGGGTTGCCGAGCAGGCTGCCGATTTATTTAGTAACTACATGGTTTATCGGGGACAGTGCCAACGTGGGTGTGAAAATACCTGTACTTGTCCAAATAACTGGTTAGCAGCGTGGGGACAAGGCCGAGCGCTGGATATCGAAAAGTATATTGCGCAGAAAGATAAAGAAATTTCTGCTTTTACTTTGCAGCAAACACAAGAGTTAGAACGTTGGCAGCGCTGGTTATGGCAGCAGCATTTTCATGATGATTTTATGCAGATGCAGCAAATTGACGAGCTGTTTTGGCAGGAATTAGACCATCCTGAGCGCCAGAAGAAAGCACTGTCTCGTTTGCCGGAGCAAATTGTTGTTTTTACTTTGCTGGATTTACCTCCTAGCCAGCTTCAGTTTTTGCGCCGTTTAGGGCAATACATTGATGTTTTGATTTTGCACTATAACCCTTCACAGGAATATTGGGCCGATAGTGTCGATCCCCTGTGGAAACAACGTTATGACCTTGGAGTGAAAGAGCGTTTTATTGCAAAAAATCCTCAAGCAACCGATGCTGAGATTACCGATTTCTTTAATAAATTTACGCTTAACTTTAATGCTGAAGCACGTGAGTCCAGACATCCACTTTTAACTAGGCTGGGTAAACAAGCCCGCGACCATTTCTCCTTACTTTCAAACTTGTCTACAGGTGAAGAAGGTAAGTGGGTGGATGCCTTTGTAGATGATTTTCCTGAGAGTCTACTTGGCAAAGTTCAGTCAGATATTTTGCATCTGGTAGAACCACAGCCTAAACAGTACGAACTTGCGCCGAACGATGACTCCATTCAAATTCATGTTTGCCACTCAACATTGCGCCAACTTGAAGTATTGAAAGAGCAGTTGATTGGCTGGTTGGCTAAACCACATGAACAGCCGCGTCGTCCAAATGATATTTTGGTTTTAGTACCTAATTTGGCAGAAGTAGAGCCTTTAATACGAAGTATTTTTCCTGCTACTGCAACTGAGCAAGGTGTCCATTTACCCGTAAAAATTGCCGGTATTGCGTCACTCGATGCACTTAATGCATGGCGTGCCGTAATTGGCCGAATTCACCTTATGCAAGGGCGATTTAGCTTTGATGATTTCGCTGACTGGCTTGGTTTACATGCGACGCAGCAGCGCTATGCACTTGAATATGCTCAAGTAGAGCGAGTTTTGGCATTACTGGCCGATGCAGGGTTTAAACGTGGTCTTGATGCAGAGCATCTGAAACGTAGCTTATGTGATGGCGATGATGATTATCGGTATAGTTTTAAATTTGCTTTAGAGCGGTTAGCGCTCGGTATCGCAATTCCCGAACATGCTACATTTAATCAGGTGCTGAGTTACGCTAAAGTTCAACCGGGCGATTTTGAGCTCATTGGTACGCTCATTCAGATTTATCAAGATTTAAATGAGCGCCGTGACTGGCTCATTGTGCATGAGCAAAGAAAAGTTCATACCGTTGAATACTGGCTACAAGTGTTGTCACAAGATATTGTCGAGTTTGAACAGGCCGGTGTTGCTGCTTTAAAAACTGCTCGGGAAATTGTGAAAAAACAAGAGCGTATGTTAACGCTTGCAAGTTACTATGCCGAGGCAGAAACAGGCACTTTACGTAAAATCATCTTGCCTTTGCCTTATATCCTCGATGAGATTCAGCGAACTTTAGAAAACCAGACGGCACAAGCTGAACCGACTGGACAGATTACATTTGCTCAGATTGGACAAATTCGCCCCTTACCTTATCGCTTAATTGTGATGTTGAACCTTGATGCAGGGCAGTTTCCAAATCGTGATACACATGTACCATTTGATTTGATGGATGCCTTACGTCAACAACTGGGTGACCGTTCCCGTCTTGAGGATGACCAAGGCGCTTTTTTAGATGCCTTACTTTTAGCTCAAGAAAATCTATGGCTGTTTTATAATGGCTTTGACGTCAATGACGGTGAAGTGAGAGATCCTTCAAGTATTCTTCAAGAGTTCCGTGAACATCTTGCGCTTATTGTAAAACCGGAGCCAAATGCACCCGAACGTGAAGTGATTGAAGGTATTGAAATTCCGTCTCAATTAAAACAACTCTACCATTTACATTATTTACAGCCGTTTGACCCTAAAGGTTTTATGGCCGAGAACAGCTACATTCGCTACCAAGACCATTGGTTTAATGTGGCAATGCAAATTCAGCAAGCATCCGGTGTTCTTAAGCCTTGGGCGAATACATCTTATCCTTTAGAAATACCTGAAATGCTGGTTTTAGATAGTCATCAGTGGATACAAGATGTGACTTTCCCGGCACGCCTCTATTTAAAAACCTTAGGTGTCGAAAATTTAGGGGGTGTGGGGGAACTAGATCAGAACGAACCTTTGCTTTTAGATGGTTTAGGCCGTTATACCATTCGACATTTTTTACAGCAAAATGAACAACAGGCACAGCCTGAGGCTCTACTTGATCAGTTGCCTGTAGGCAAAGTTCAATATAGTGCTTGGCAACAGGGTATTTTTGAACAGGAATGTTTGCTTGAACGCCTTCATCATTATGCTCCAGCAGTCACGCAAACCACTCAGCGAAGCTGGCGAATTGCCAAACAGCTGCACATGAATATTACGGTGCCAAAGTCTGAAACTCAGGATTGGGTCAGTATGGAAGCATCAAGTGCTCGGGCAAAAAGACGTGCAAAAGTCTGGTTAGAGTACCTGCTTTGGTTGGCCTATTTAAATGAGAGAAGTGCAGGAACTGAAAGACGCCGTATTGTAGTTTTTAGTGATCAAACCGTGATTTGTAAAGGCATTAGTTCAGAGCAAGCTCGGCAGTATTTACAACCGTGGTTTAAAATCTGGCGTTATGCTCAACAGCAGCCACTGGTGCTACCAGCAGCTTTAATGCTAAAGCCTCTGGAAAAAGCTAAAGCATATCAATGGGAAACAACAAATCAGACAGAAAAAATAAAACTGGATGAGAAGAGCTATGCGGAGCTGTTAAAATACTGGAATGAAACGGGGTCATTTACCGCTATTGATATGACACAAAATGAAGCGTGTAAATTGCATAAGGACTGGCGTTTCATTTTGCAAGAACAAGATGCACAAGCATTGCTCCAACATGCTTGTGATGAGTTTGCCTATGACCTGTATCATCCGGTTTTTCAATTTCAACATTCGGAGTAAGGCATGAACTCAAGAGTACAGGTGTCTTATCAACCTATTATTGATATTGAATTTAGCGGATTGCACTTAATTGAAGCTTCGGCTGGCACAGGGAAAACCTATACACTGTCGAGTTTAATGGTCCGTATTTTTCTTGAGAAATATTTGCCCCGCCAAGTCATTGCGACCACCTTTACCCGTGCTGCTGCGGCTGAGTTAAAAAGCCGAATTCGTGCACGTTTGGTCGAAACCTACCGTTACTTAGATGCCAAGCGGAGCTTGACTGAAAAAGAGATTCTTTTGCAGGCCGAGCAAGAATCTGACTTATTACTCCAACATGTTCTCAAGCATTTTGCGACACGTATTGCCTATGCCTGTGAGCGTTTAAAGCTGGTCATCGATCAGCTAGATGAGCTATTTGTCGGAACCCTCGATAGCTTTAGCCAAAAGCTATTACGTGAGTTTGCTTTTGAGAGCGGCAAAATTGAACGTGCTCAAATTACCGATGATGCCAAAACCTATAGCCGACAACTGATTCATGATGTTTTACGTGAATGGATACAGTCTCAGCCTCAAACCGTGATTGATGCGTTGTATCTGGCAGGTGAGTTAAAGAGTGTCGATAGTTTTGTCAAACTAATCGAAGACTCACTGAATTTTAGTTCGGCTCATTTTAAGCTTCCCGAAAAACCTACCATTCAATTTGAACAACTTGCTCAGCTTAAACAGTTGGCAACAGAAATTGATATTAGTCTTCTAGAACCGTATTACTCACTTGATGGCGAGCACTATAAACATGTCAGCGGCACAATATTTCGTAACGGGGCTTTTAATAAGTTATTTAGTGAATGTTTGCCACAGTTACTACAAATTTTAAAGCAAAGTGACAGTATTTTAGTTTTTGATGGATCTTTGGCAGTACAACGAGAACTCGTTTTTAAGTTTTTAGGCCAACTTGCCGATCAGAAAGTTTTTAAGAAATGTCCTGCCGAAATTTCGGATGGATTTTATCAGCATCCTTGTATTCAGCAGATTCAGCAGTTATTTGGTGTGCTGAAAAACTATGCTGAACAGTTCGATCAGCTTCATATTTATTTAAAAGCCTATTTGTGTGTCGAAGTTAAAAAACGGTTACCACAAGTTTTACAAAACAAGGGTGAGACGACTTTTTCTCAGCAAATTCGCACTTTGTCAGAAGCTTTAAAGGGCGAGCAGGGGCAACGTTTCGCCGTATTTGTGCAGGCTCGATATCCCTTAATTTTGGTCGATGAGTTTCAAGACACTAACCAAGATCAAGACGATATGCTCGCCAGCATTTGGCGTCATCCAGAGCGTTACCAAAAAGGTTGCATGATTATGGTAGGTGACCGTAAGCAGGCAATTTACGGTTTCCGTGGTGGGGACATGCTTACTTTTTTAAATGCCTATAAAGATATTCAGGCAAAGCATGGTCGAGAATATAAATTAATTCATAACCATCGTTCAGTCGCTGACTTGGTTGAAGTGGTTGATGCCTTATTTCAAAGGCAAATCGACTTCGGTGAGCAAGTTCAATATGACCCAATTCGGGCAGGGACTCGGCCTCATCCGGTTTTAATCGACCAAAACCAGCCTAACCCGCACCCTTTACGCTGGCTCATGCTTAAAGACAAAGAAACGGAAGCACAGCAAGTGGCATGGAAGATTCGGGATTTACTCAATCACTCACATGCTGGGCAGTTATATCTTCAAAAAGATACTCAGACCCAAGCTTTAAATGAAGATGATATTGCGGTCTTATCACGTAATCATGATGGTCTTGATAAAGTTCAGTTTGAATTAGAACGTTTAGGAATACGCGTTAACCGACCATCAAAACGAAGTGTTTTTGATTGCACAATTGCTCAGGATGTTGGGGCCTTACTCACTGCGATTCTTCATCCTTACGATGAAGCCAAAGTGAAGCGAGCTTTGATTAGCCGTTTATTTGCTATGGACCTTAAACAGCTGTTGCAACTCGAACAAACAGCCGAAGGTTTAAGCCAGTTCATGACGGGTTTTGACGCTATTCGGGAATTGTGGTCAGCTCAGGGCTTTTTAGTAGCATGGCAGCAATGTTTAAACCAATTTGGCATTTGGAAAAATCTGGTTGCTGTCCAGAGTAAAGATAATGAGCGGGTTGTGGTGAACTTACGTCATTTGACCGAAATTTTGAGCCAACATAGCGAGAAATATCAGGGCGCGCAAAATCTCTATCATTGGTATCTCAAGCAATTACAATCGCCGCTTGATCGTGAATGGGAGTTAGAGCGGAGGTTATCGAGTGAAGCTGGTGTGCAGCTCATGACTATTCACCAGTCAAAAGGCCTTGAGTTTAAAATTGTCTTTTTGCTCGGGGCTGACAAGCCATTTCGGGAAAATAACAAAACACTTAACTTCTCGACTCAAGATATAACTATGCCTGAATCGGCTCAAACCGTAACGCAACGAGTTGTTGCGATTGCCGATAAAACATATTTAAACGAAACCGAACTGAAGCAGCATGAAGAACGGGCTTTGGCGGAACAAAACCGTCTATGGTACGTTGCTTTAACTCGGGCAAGTCATCGTGTTTATGCACTCTTACAAGATACAGATGGCAAGTCTGTTTCAGGTTTGGCATTTTGGAAAAACAGAGCTGAACCTTTCCAGCACCGTTGTTGCACCGATGAAGTGATTTTGGAGCAGCCACCTGCTGCCATGCATTTAAATCAGCACATCAATATTATTGAGATACAGGCGCAGCATTTTCCTGATCAGCGCTTCTATTCAAGAGGCAAAACCAGTTTTAGTTATCTGGCACAGCATTTAAGACATAAAGTAGGTACAGATTTACTCGCGAGTCAGAGCCATGACGCTGTTTTAGCTGAAGATGAACTCGATCAGGTTATTTCTGTTGAAGTGACCGCAGCACAGCCAATTAGCTGGATCAAAAGCAACTTTCCTAGAGGAACACTTGCAGGTAATTTCTTACATGAAATATTTGAACATATTGATTTTCAATGTTCAGATGAGTGGGTAAGTGAAATACGTCGTCGTTTTAAAAATGACTACAGTAGTTTGTGGCAAGATTTATTAATCAAATACCAAGAAAGCTTTCCCGAAGAACAAGAAGCGGAATATTCGCTTTATCACGCTGTGGCGACATGGCTGCAAGAGATTCTAAGCACGCCGTTATATCAAGGTTTTCGTTTAAATCAGTTACAGCCAGAGCACTATTTATCAGAGTGTCCTTTTTATTTGGCCCTGTCAGATCGTGTGTTAGCCATGAAACGTATTCAGCAGCTGTTTGCTGAATATGGCATGGAAATGCCTGAGTTATTAGAGGCTCGTTCCGCACGCTATTTAAATGGTTCGATAGATTTAGTTTATTTTGATGGGCAGCGTTATCACATTGCTGACTATAAGAGTAATTACTTGGGTGAAAACCTTGTCGATTACAGTGTAGAAAGTATTGCACTAAGTATGTCTCTAGCCAGCTATTGGTTGCAAGCAGGCTTATATTTGGTTGCACTACATCGTTATTTAAAAGTCAAAATGCAGAATTATGATATTGAACAACATTTAGGTGGGGCGACTTATCTTTATTTGCGTGGTATGAATGGCGAAGCTGAGCAAGGGTATTATTATTGGCAGCCAAGTACAGAATTTGTTCTACGACTTGATGCTATTTTAGGGTACTTTGCTGAGGATAAAATTGCATAAAAAATGCTGATAAATGATCTAATTTTAGAATTAACAAATACTTGGGGTGTGGATAAGCCTGTCTATAACCATGTGGACAAGCGTGTGGAAAACTAGGTGGATAAGTGTGTGGACAATCTAAATAGCCCTGAACAAAGCGATTTAAGCTGGTTAACGACTTGGAGTACCTTTCTAAATCAAGCCCCGTTTACTGCACAGACACAAGCTCCAGAGGCAGCTTGTTTTTTGCAGCAGCTTGTTGAAGCGAGCTTGCAAGGTGACAGTTGTATTGAGATTAGCCCAGAGCAAACAGAAGCACTTGGTCAACTGGTGATATCTGCTGAACAAGCGATGTCTCAAGTTGCCCCTTGTGTCCACGACGGGCAGGGGTTGGCATTATACCGATATTGGAACCTAGAGCAACGTCTAGCTGAGCAAATTCGCCGATTAAAGCAGCAACCAATTCAACCAGTTTCGTGTGAAGAGCATTTAGACTTACTCACTGACCCACATCAGCAAGCTGCCTTGCAAATGGTGACTCGGCAGAGCTTGAGTATTATTACAGGTGGGCCGGGTACAGGTAAGACCTATACGCTCGCTCGTATTATTGCTGTGCTGAGCCAAGCAATTCCTCACATTCGTGTAGCAATGGCTGCTCCGACGGGTAAAGCTGCACAGCGTATGCAAGAAGCCTTACAAAACTCGTTTAATGACCCTAAGCTTCTTGAGTCAGGACTAGTTAGTGATGAGCTAAGAAACCAAAGTACCCAAACCATTCATCGATTATTAGGTATGGGGCATAGTCAAACTCCACGGTTTAATCAAAAACAACCTTTGCCTTATGACGTTATTGTGGTGGATGAAGCCTCTATGCTGGATTTAAATCTGGCAACGTTATTATTTGAAGCGGTTCCTGAGTCTTGTCGAATTATTTTATTAGGCGATGCCAACCAGCTTGCTTCTGTAGATGTCGGAGCGGTACTTGCAGATTTGCAGCAAATCGAGGCGTTGTCTGAAAACCGTGTTCACCTTCAAACCAGCCGTCGTTTTGCAGAGGGTGCTTTGATTGGTCAGGTGGCACGATTTATTCAAATGCAAACCAGTCAAATCAACCATGAGCAGGTTTTGCAGCAGTTTGAAATCGATATTGTTCAGGTTTCAGAGTTACGTTCAATTCCTTTAGAAGCTGATATGCCCGATGTGGTTCAGCTTGAATATTTACCCGAAGAGTCCCCTATAGCGCTAGAAACTTACTACCAAAAATTGATGGTGGGTTTTCAAGGCTATGTGCAAAACTTAAAAGCTTATATACAAGATGATCGCTCAATTGAACATATTGAAAATATCGTTAAGTCATTCGATGACTACCGTATTTTAACTGCCGTACGTCATGGACCATTTGGTTTGCAGCAACTTAATCAATATGCTGAACGTTGGTTACAGCAACAGCTAGGTATTGTGACTTTAGGAGGATGGTATGTAGGCCGTCCTGTCATGATGACTTATAACGACTACCAACTAGGCATTTCAAATGGTGACATTGGTTTATGTTTTGAACACAGAACCCAGCCTCAACAGTTTGAAGTATATTTCCCAAGTTTGAATAAGTGGGTGGCCGCAAACCGATTACCTAAAAGTATTCAAAGTGCATTTGCCTTAACCATTCACAAATCGCAAGGGTCTGAATTTACACACACTGCTGTTGTTCTCGATCAGGCTGCCAAGAATTTGTTAAGCCAAGAGCTAATTTATACAGCGATTACACGAGCCAAAAAAGTAGTGAGTTTATTGGTTCATCCAGAGGCTTTATTACAATCTTTTACAGTTCGTACGACCAGGAAAAGCGGTTTAGTTGAAAAAGTTAATCGGTTAGTTCGTTAAGTCAAACTTAATATTTTTGCTCGTGTAAGAAAAAGCTTACATGGATTCGAGATATTTGCTGCTAGAGAACACACCCTGTTTTTGAGATTATAAACGCACAACGAGCTTGGCAAGGAATGTCGGGCAAAATCGCACAATAATAATAACTTAAGTCGAGAGACTGCGAACTTACAATGACGTAGGTGAATAAAGAGGAAACTTACAGCCGCTAAGCCTTGTAGTTTTGGGAGAGACTACAGGGCTTTTTTATATTTTGAGTTTTTATCACGTCAAATAAATTAAATAAATCTTTGTTTATGTCACGCTATTTCTTCTTCTGATTATCAATCATTTAACTCGAACATATTAATATATTTATTTGTAATATGAGTTTCAAATAGTCATTTTTCGCGTGAATTGTTAAGTTAAATGTTATACAGAACCGTACGTTATTTAGCTGTTGCAGATAAACGCTAAATATTAGACAGACCTGTACGTTTTCGCTTACATGATGATAAGAAAAATACTACTTTTCTTCATAATTGGATATGACAAAATACATCACATAAGGAAATAGAAATAAAAACAACGGAAGTGAATAAAACAAGAAGAAAGATGCAGAAAGCATCTCACATATAACAAGAAAAACAGAGATAAACACGATAAACAAGAACTACAGCGCCAAAAACCCAAGCAGAAATGCTTGGGTTTTTTATTTTATCGCTAAGTTATAACTATTTAGACTAGATCTGTTTCATGTGAATCGCTACCAAACAATGAACGACGCTGATCTCGAGGAATTCGTGGGCATTGGCTAGAAATTTGATAAAGCAAGTTAGCTAGAGCAGGGAGATGAGTGCCCACTACAGATTTTCCAGTGGTTAGTAATGAAACACTAATATCGCGTTCTGGGTCGGCCCAACATAAAATATTAGAGAAACCGAGATGACCAAAAGCTTGTCCCGTCATTGGACCAAATAAACCTACTGGATTGCTACCGAGCATGGGACCTAGTGCATAACGCATCGGTATTAATAAGGTTCGGTCAATATTAACTCCTGTGGTGGGGAGGGTTGCTCTAAAAATTGTTTTTTCACTTAGAATTTGTTTGCCTTGGTAGCTTCCCCCACTTAAAAGCATTTCAAAGAAGCGGCCAGCTTGTTCGGCACTGGTATAAATGTTACCGGCAGGGCAGATGGTATCCATAAAACGGCTATCATTGGTCACATCTACAGCGAGTTGTAAGCCGCCACCTAGTACATGATTGAGATAATGATCTGTTCCTAAGCGAGGATGTAAACCTGTTGCACAATTGAGTGCGACTTTGGAGCGATATTCTGGTTTCAAACCATAGTTGAAATAAGGCATGTCCATCGGTTTCTCGATGGTCTCATGCACAAATTGGCGAAGGTCTTGTCCTGTGACTCGCTCAATAATTTCTCCTAAAATATAACCTGCGGTTACAGCATGATAAGCAAGGTGATTGCCTGCTGGTGAAACAGGTCTTGCCGCATATAAGCGCTTTAAAATTTCATCTTTATCAAAAAGTAATTCAGGAGTGACTTCTCCATCAACATAAGGAATGCCTCCTCGATGTGCTAATAAATGAAAGATCGTCGCACGGCGCTTCCCATTTACACCATATTCTGGAATGTAATAACTGACAGGATCGAGTAGGTTGATTTCACCTTTTTCATCTAAAAGATGAATCAACATGGCAGTAATCATTTTGGATGCTGAAAATAAGCAAACTGGAGTATCCGGCGTTGCGATGATTGCATTATTTTGCAAACCTTCTGGAGCGTTGCCTTGAGCATAGCCAATGCTTCGATTTAATAAAATTTTCCCCTGTCTACGTAAACAAAAAGTAATGAGCGGATAGTTCCCGGTTTTATAGAGCGACTCAATACTTTTCCAGATCCTTTGAACCTGACGTTCATTCATTCCACCTTGTTCAGCAGGCACTTCATTTTTGTGATGAATGACCGATCCAATATCGTCTGGTACTGGACAGGTGTTGGTCGAAAATATTTTCACACGTCCCTCGCGTTTCTTTCTTTTTATTGAAGGCCAAGTGTGCAGGGTTAAGAGACTGATGTCAGTGTCTAAAATGACAGGTAACTGAAAACAATTTTGCAATCCATATATAGATACCTTAAAATAGGCAACTTGCTGTAGTGATGCACGGCAGTCAGTTGCGCTCAACTGATTCATATCATTTTATTTTTAAGCATCTCGGAGAAATCGAATGGCTTTAACTAATGCAGACCGCGCAGAGATCATTGCTAAATTTGCTCGCGCTGAAAACGACACTGGTTCACCAGAAGTACAAGTAGCTTTATTGACTGCTCAAATCAATGATTTACAAGGTCACTTTAAAGCTCACAAACACGACCACCATAGCCGTCGCGGTTTGATCCGTATGGTTAACCAACGTCGTAAATTACTTGACTACTTAAATGGTAAAGACCACGAGCGTTACACTGCTTTGATCGGTGCTTTAGGTCTACGTCGTTAATTCGATTTTGCTTTGTTTTCGGTTTATCGCATGTTGCTATGCTTTGTTTCTGGAAAGAAAGTTTCGCCTAATCAACCGTTAGGCGATTTATAGAAGGGGCGCTTGTGCGCTCCTTCTTTGCGTTTAATATTATTTAAAATTTTTGGTCTAGTGTGATGGCTTCTAAGCTTTGTCATTTATCTACCAATAGTTGTAGTCTGAATGCCAAACCTTAGGGGTCTCACTAGAATAAAATTAGGAAAATACAATACATGTCAATGTTTAACATCGTTCGTAAAGAATTCCAATTCGGTCAACATCAAGTCGTTTTAGAAACGGGTCGCGTTGCACGTCAAGCAAATACAGTTTTAATTACAATGGGCGGCGTAACTGTTTTAGTTGCAGTTGTTGCTCAATCTAAAGCAAAAGCGGGTCAAGACTTTTTCCCGTTAACAGTTAACTATCAAGAAAAACAATATGCAGCTGGTCGTATCCCTGGTGGTTACGGTAAGCGTGAAGGCCGTGCTTCTGAAGCTGAAACTTTAATTTCACGTCTTATTGACCGCCCAATTCGTCCATTATTCCCAGAAGGTTACTTCAACGAAATTCAAGTAACAGCAACAGTTGTTTCTTCTGACAAAACTATGGAAGCTGACATTGCTGCAATGTTAGGTACTTCTGCTGCATTAGCAATTGCAGGTACACCATTCCGTGGCCCAATCGGTGCAGCTCGTGTTGGTTTAATTAACGGCGAATATGTTTTAAACCCGAATTTTGAACAAATGGCTCAGTCTGACCTTGACCTTGTGGTTGCTGGTACAGAAGCGGCTGTATTAATGGTTGAATCTGAAGCAAAAGAACTTTCAGAAGACCAAATGCTTGGTGCAGTGCTTTTCGGTCATGACGAAATGCAAATCGCGATTCAAGCAATTAAAGAATTTGCTGCTGCTGCTGGTGCAGTGGAATCAACTTGGGTTGCTCCAGCTAAAAATGAAACACTTCGTGAGCAATTAAAAGCAGCTTTCGAAGCTAAAATTTCTGAAGCGTATACAATTGCGGTTAAACAAGATCGTTATGCAGCATTAGATGCACTTTATGCAGAAGCTTTAGCTCAGTTCGTTCCTGAAAATGACGAAACTGGTCTTGCTGACGAAGTAAACGAATTATTTGAAGACCTTAAATACCGTACCGTACGTGACAACATCTTGTCTGGTAAGCCACGTATTGATGGTCGTGATACTAAAACTGTTCGTGCGATCGACGTTCAAGTTGGCGTATTAGACCGTGCACACGGTTCTGCATTATTTACACGTGGTGAAACTCAGGCGTTGGTAACAACAACTTTGGGTAACACACGTGATGCGTTAATGGTTGATACGCTTTCTGGTACTAAGACTGACAACTTCATGTTGCACTACAACTTCCCTGCATACTCTGTAGGTGAAACAGGTCGTGAGTCTGGTCCTAAGCGTCGTGAAATTGGTCATGGTCGTTTAGCACGTCGTGGTGTTCAAGCAGTTCTTCCTGCCGCTGACCGCTTCCCGTACGTGATCCGTATTGTATCTGACATTACTGAATCTAACGGTTCATCTTCAATGGCTTCTGTATGTGGCGCATCATTATCTCTTATGGATGCAGGTGTTCCACTTAAAGCTCCAGTTGCTGGTATCGCAATGGGCTTAGTGAAAGAAGGCGAGCGTTTCGCTGTACTTTCTGACATCTTAGGTGATGAAGACCACCTTGGTGACATGGACTTTAAAGTAGCAGGTTCTGCAAACGGTATTACTGCACTTCAAATGGACATCAAGATCGAAGGTATTACTGAAGAAATTATGGAAGTTGCGTTAAACCAAGCATTTGCTGGTCGTATGCACATCCTTAATGAAATGAACAAAGTAATTTCACGCGCTCGTCCTGAAATTTCAATGCATGCTCCAACATTTGAAGTAATTACAATTAATCCGGACAAAATCCGTGACGTAATTGGTAAAGGTGGTGCAACAATCCGTCAAATTACTGAAGAAACTAAAGCTGCAATCGATATTGAAGATAACGGTACAGTTCGCGTATTTGGTGAAACTAAAGCTGCTGCTAAAGCTGCGATTGCAAAAATCCAAGCGATTACTGCTGAAGTTGAACCAGGTAAAATCTATGACGGTAAAGTTATCCGTATCGTAGAATTTGGTGCGTTCGTAAACATTATGCCAGGTACTGATGGTCTTCTTCATATTTCGCAAATCTCGAATGAGCGTATTGCGAACGTAACTGACGTTCTTAAAGAAGGTCAGGAAGTGAAAGTACAAGTTGCTGATGTTGACAACCGTGGTCGTATCAAATTGACTATGAAAGATATTGAGCAAGCATAATTGCTTAACTCACTAAAAAAAGTCCGCTTGATGCGGGCTTTTTTTATGGCATGATGCAAGTAACACAAAAATAGATCGACGTGGTATGCAGGTTTATTATTTTTATCGTCATCAAAAGGATGGCTATGTTTTTTTGAGCCGAGAAAAGCACACTGAACATGTTCTGGAGTTTTTCTGGATTGATAGTGTGAGATCTGATGTTGTTAACCATAATGAAGAATGGCAACATAAAATTCAGCAGCTTGCAGATGTCGCAATTAATGAATTTCATATGCGAGATATTGCGAATATTGAGCACCCTTGCGCTTTCGATACGCTTGAAGAATATGACCTGCTTATTTTTAGAAAGCTTGTTACCCCTGATGATGAAATTAAAAATGGGGAATCACATGAGAGTGTATTTGGCTTAGCCACCACGCCAATTAGTTTTATTTTTACCCCTAAAGTTCTCATTAGTGTACGTGAGCAGGGCAATAAGTCGATTGAAAACTATATTCAGCGTCTTGAAAATATTTTATGTAAAACTCTAGAAGAACAAAACAAAACCCGTAAGCTGCCTAATTCACCTGTAGATTTATGTTTACGTCTACTGAATAGCATGGTGGATGGTTATCTTGATATTCGTTCACCTTTAACCAGAAGGGTCGAGCACTGGCAACAACAACTATTACAGGGTAATCGCCGTTTTAAACAATGGCATCAACTGTTTCATGAAAACATGGCCTTTCAACAGGTCGAAAATTTATGCGAAGAGCAAATCGAAACTTTGCAAGAGTTTCGAGATGAAATTGTAGAAAACTATCATCATGTGATTGGTGAGCGGACACATAGTTCTCAAGATCTTCTCTTAGTTCGTTTGAATGATTTAATGAGTCATGTCGAACGTATTCAAAAGCATACTTTACGTTTACGTAGCGCGATTCAGTCGGCAATTGATTTGCATTTCTCAGCGATTGCAAACCAGACCAATGAGAATATGCGTATTCTTGCCATTATTACCGCTGTGTTTGCACCTCTCACACTTCTAACCGGTATTTACGGGATGAACTTTGAGTTTATTCCGGGGCTTAAATCGCCAGTAGGTTTCTGGATTATGCTCGGTGTCATGTTGCTCAGTACGGTTTTATTGCTGTACTACTTCTATCGACAGCATTTGGTGGGGCGTGGTGAGAAAAGTGTTATTGATTTATTGGCGCAACAGCATCGTGAAGAACGGATGAATTTGTTTTGGTTTTTGGAATATGAGCCGATTAAACAGACTGTGAAGGAATTAGAGAAGATTACTCGATTAAAATAAATTTTTATTTTTGCACGTCGGGGTCTTGCTGAGTTGTTATTTAATATAGTCATTAACCTTCGGTTCGACCTACTTTTGTTTCGGCAAAAGTAGGCAAAACCATTGCCATCTGCAAAACCTGTTCAATACTTATTTTTAAATAACAGTATTACAAAAGTACTATCTGATTGATACCACGCAGGTTGCAGATGGCTTTCCCAGCTATCAGATTTCAACTAGGGTTTTATGCTGTATTAATGCTATTCCTCAATGAAAATGCTTCAACTGTTTTCTAAGTTGTTGCACTTCATCAATCAAATCTAACATCACCGCAACTGCTGCTAGACTTGCATCAAAGTCTCGTTGTAAACGATACGCTTTACGAGCGCGAACGACATCTTCACCCATGAACTGATGTTTTTCAGGGGTATTTTCAATCGCTAAAATATCGTACTCAATGAGCTCTAGAATCCAGTCTGGACTTTGACCACAGGCTTGAGCAAATTGTTGCAGATCAAATGTACATTGTTCATCAACGACTTCAGCACTAAAGGTGTGGCCGTCACATACAATTTCTCGATAATGGATGGTTGTCATGATCTTGCTCCCTAATGAGATGAACGAGGTTCGAATGAAGCAAAGGCTTCTGCCAATTGCTGATACGCTTCTTTTTCTTTTTCAGAATGCGCAGGTGGGAATACAATATTTAAAATTAAATAAAGATGGCCTGGCGTTTTATTTGGTATCCCTTTGTCTTTTAAACGTAGCTGTTGTCCTTGTTTTGCATTTTTAGGTAAATTGACATGTAATGACCCAGCAGGTGTTTTTACTTCAATACCTTGACCTAATGCTGCCTCCCACGGTGCTACATCTATAGTTAAATATACATCACTGCCTTCGACATGAACACGATCTGTATCTTTATATTGAATTTCGATATAAAGATCGCCGTTGGCACCACCATTGATACCACTTTGTCCTTGTCCGCTTAGACGAATTTGTTGGCCTTCCTTCATCCCTTTAGGTATTTTCACCTGTAGGGTTTTTCGTTGTACCTCAGGCTCACCATAAACATTCACAGTCGGAATTTGTAAGGTAATCTGTTGTGTTGATCCATGATAGGCAATATCAAGATCGACCTCTATGCTGGCATGTTGATCTTCACCTCGGTAACTACGTTGTTGTCTTTGGTATTGTTGTTGCCCACCGCCAAAACCAGCACCAAAGCGACCAAATAAGTCTTCAAAACCGCTAAAATCAGCTTGTTCACCACCGCCGCCTGTAAAGCCCTGACGATAAAAACGCGCGCCATCAAATCCACCTTGAGCTGCACCTTGACCAAAGCCATTAAAGCCCTGTGGGTGGTCTAACATTTGGTCATATTCAGCTTTTTTTTCTGCATTGCTTAACGTGTCATAAGCAACGTTAATCGCCTGCATTTTTTCTTCTGCATCTTTTTCTTTGCTGATATCGGGGTGATATTTACGAGCTAATTTCCGATATGCTTTTTTAATTTCATCAGCAGAGGCTTCTCGTGTAACCCCTAATTCTTCATAATAATTTTTGGCCATAATGTTTTATCACGATGGTGTTGTTTATTTCATTATGAAACAATTTTTAAGGCTTTCAATGAGCTAGATTGTATAAGAGTTGTTCTCCTACAAAAATGGGGAAGCAAGGTGGAAGAGACATAAATCGATTAAGGTTATGCCTCTCATTGCTTAAATGAACGTCTGATATAAACCGTAAACAGCAATCAGTAAAAGTAATAGGCCGCATAAGCCGAGTATTTTAGGGTATAGGTGGCTGTTAGATAGGCGACGGAAAAATACATAAACCAAAGATAGGGTTAAAAAGTCTAAAACAATCCATGTCAGCGTAAGAACGGTCAAGCTGAAATTTAAGTTAGGTGAAATAGAGACAAATTGAGGAAAGAAAGCCGAAAAGAAAATAATATCTTTAGGGTTTGAAATACCGACCAAAAAGCCTTTTTTAAAACCACCATTTTGGGCAGAAACAGTTTGTATAGCCTCAGGATGCGGAGCTTGGATGACTTCTTTAAGAATACTAAATCCTAAATAGCCAATATAGAGGCAGCCTAAAACACGAATAATATTTAAATAGCTTTCATTAATACCGAGTACACCTTTAAGTACGAGTACTGAAATAAAAATTAAAACCAGTGATGCGAGATTTGTACCAAAAATGGTTTCGAGTGCTTTTTTATAGCCGCCTTTAAGCCCAGCGCTTGCCACTAAAATCATGACTGGGCCAGGGGTAGCAATCATAATAATGACACTAAAAATAAAGAGAAAATAATCAAAATAATTCATGAAATATAAGCATCTTGTTTATTAGGCTATAAAGTAAGCTCATATTAACTGATTTAAAATAAGATGCTGAAAATTATCATCAAAAACTATAGATAAATAAAAAGGCGGTTTGCCCGCCTTTTTATGAGGTGAGTATTTAACTCAAATGTTCGCCAAATAAACCTAGTGCTTCTTCAGCAGTGAACTCGTAACGAGTGTTACAGAACTGGCAATCCATTTGAATTGGGTTCTGAGCTTCTAGTGTTTCATGAACAGCATCAACACCAATTTGAAGTAATGCTTTAGCACAACGTTCTTTAGAACACGTACAGCCAAATTTTAAGTGTTCAACTTCTGGCAAGCGTACTTCTTCTTCGTTATAGAGACGATACAAAATCTCATTTGCTGAAAGTTCTGTTAATTCTTCAGGCTTAAGCGTTTCAGTCAGCATGGTCAAACGTGGCCATAGGTCTTCATCAACCAGTTTTTGCTCTTCTTCATCATGACGAGGTAATAACTGAATGAGTAAACCACCAGAACGTTTAGCTGTACTTGCCAATACAATACGAGTTGGAATTTGAGCAGATAAATCATAATACTGCATCAAACAACCCGCTAGATTTGTTTGGTCAAGAGGTACGATCCCTTGATAACGCTCACCATGCTCAGGTTCGATGTTAATAAATAAAATTGGATTAACTAAAGCACCAAGGACTGTACTGCTGTCAGTTGCTTCTACAAAACGTGGATCTGTTTCGTAGTCTGCTAAAGCACGAACTTCGCCTAAATGGTTACATTCAGCCATAGCCCATTTAAAAGAGCCGCTAGCCTGGATTTGCAAGCTGATACGGCCTTTGATTTTTAAAGTACTTGCAAGTAATGCAGTCGCGCTCAACATCTCGCCTAGTAGAATTTTAACCGCAGGCATGTAGTCGCGTTGAGCTAAAATAGTTTGTAATGCTTCTTCTAGATGAACTACTTCACCGCGAACAGGAAAGTCCTCTATATAAAAGCGTTGGCGTAAATCAGACATAATATTCTCCAGGGCCCTAAGCAGATTATAACAACTTCGTTTTAATCAAGCTTAGGGAATGCAGCGAAGCTGCAAGCAGGACAACGGCAACTTTTGTACCGATTGTCGCAATCATTTAGGCAATGTGAATAAGTCCTTAATATAGCCATTTTGCGAAATCTCAAGTTATTCTTCGTGATCTCGTGTAATGTCGATACGATTTGGTTGTAAATGACGCTTTAAGTTAACGTCATGTCTTGATGTGGCTTGCTGTGCATCGCTTTCAAATAGATGCTCAAGTTCAGCCAGCGCATTACGATGGGTTTCAAAAACCTTTTGTTCATCGGTATAAATGCTTTGCTGCTGTATGAGTAATTTCTCATCATAATCTCGAAAGATTTCGATATTGTTATAAGCTTGTTCATCGGAAATACCGAGTTCGCGTAAAGCGCGATAAGCCATACCTAAAGATGATAAGTAGGTTTCACGCCAAATATGTTCAACCCCTAAATCTCTTAACAAGTGTACATGATGGCGGTCACGAGCACGTGCTAGTAGCTTTATGTGTGGATAGTTCAATCTTAAGTGTCGTGCAACATTCATAGAGTCTTCGACATCATCAATTGCGAGAATAAATACTTGGGCTTTTTCAATGCCTGCCGAGCGAAGTAAATCAGGTTGCGTGACATCACCGTAATAGAGTTTACCGCCGTATCGACGCACAAAGTCCACTTGGTGAAGGTTGTTGTCGATCGCAGTAAAGCCTAAGTGCTGCAAGCGGGCAATACGCGCAATAATTTGTCCAAATCGACCAAATCCAGCAATGATAATTGGATTATCTTGCTGAGGAATTTCATCATATTCAGGTGGACGTTCTTTATTAAACAAAGGAATGATTTTAGTTGCCATAATCCAGTAAATCACTGGTGTCAGGACCATCGATAGCGTCACAATTAGCGTAACAGGCTCTAATAAAGCATCGGTTAAAATCTTTTCACTTTTCGCAAGGCTTAAAATGACAAAAGCAAATTCACCACCTTGAGCCAAGCAAGTTCCAAGCAGCAGACTATTGTTCCAACTGTATTTTTTATAACGGGCAATGGCAGTTAACACGAGGGTTTTGATGACGAGTAGGCCAATCGCTCCACCAATAATGAGCCAAGGCATTTCAATCAATAACGACAGTTGCGTAGTCATACCCACAGTCATAAAGAACAAACCAAGTAATAGTCCTTTAAATGGAGCAATACTTGCTTCAAGTTCATGACGGAATTCTGAGTCGGCTAAAAGTACACCAGTGAGGAAAGCGCCTAGAGTTGTGCTAATCCCTAAAGTATCCATGAGTAGCACAACAGCAAGAATAATAAATAACCCTACTGCGGTAATCAGTTCAGTTGCACCACTTTTTGCAACGAAACGGAAAAATGGACGCATGACATAGCGACTAAATAGGAACAGACCACTGAATGTCGCGATGATGGCAGCAAAGTAAGCAATACCGTGATGGGTAGATTCAGTTCCTGCTAACAGTGGAATCACTGCCAGTAAAGGAATCGCTGCAATATCTTGGAAAAGCAAAATTGAAAACGATTGCTGACCGTAGGTGGTATTGAGCTGTTGTTTTTCGGTCAGTAACTGTAATACAAACGCAGTAGAAGACAGCGCAAGCGCAAAACCAATGACAAAGCTAGCAGCAAGTTGTTGCTGAAATAGTAGCAATACGGTGAGCATGAGAATTACGCCCGTAATCACCACTTGCAAACTTCCCATCACGAAAATGGAGTCACGCATTTCCCATAAACGTTGTGGACGTAACTCTAAGCCAATGAGGAACATAAGTAAGATGACCCCAAACTCAGCCAATTCCATAATGGCTTCAGGGTCATGGGCAATATTTAAAACACTTGGGCCAAGAAGGATGCCCGTAAATAAATAACCTAAAACTGTTGCAATCCCTAAGCGTTTACCCAAAGGGACTAAAATCAGAGAAGCTCCAAGAAAAATTGTTGCTTGCAGTAGGAATGACATTCATTACCCCGAATGTATTGATCTTTTTAAGTGTAAAGCCAAAAAGGCTTCTTCACACCATCATATTCAAATCATCTAACTAAATTCTTGCGGGTCAACATCAATAGAGAGTCTAAGTTGATGCTGTCTTGGTGCATGAACCAATTGAGCCCACCATTGTCTTAAGTAAAAATGCAGACGAGCACGGTCAGCAGATAAAATCACCATGTGGGCACGGTAGCGTCCCGCTTTACGTTCCATCGGCGCTGGAATAGGTCCCCAAATATCAACAATCTCACCAGCCACTTGACGAAGTTGCTCGGCAGCTTCATTTAAAAATTGTAAGGTATAGTCACGATCCTTGGATTCTGCTCGTATTAGTACTGCATAACGATAAGGTGGCAGCAAAGCTACTTTACGTTCAGCCAGCGTTTGTTTGGCAACTGCGCGATAATCTTTTTCAATGAGTGTGGTAAGTAACGGATGATCAGGTCTTAAGGTTTGTAAATAAACATGGCCTTTGTGTTCACCACGACCTGCACGACCAGCGACTTGCACAATCAGTTGCGCCGTACGTTCTGGCGCACGGATGTCTACACTGAGTAAACCTGCATCAATATCTAAAATGGCAACTAATGTGACATGTGGAAAATGGTGACCCTTTGCCAACATTTGAGTGCCGAGTAAAATTGTTGGTTTGTTTTGATGAATACGATCATAGATTTTTTGCCAGCTTCCGACACGACTGGTACTGTCACGATCGACTCGAATCACATCATGATCTGGAAATAGTTCTTGTAAGTGCTCTTCAACCTTAGCGGTTCCTGCACCTAAAGTTTTTAAGCTTTTTTGCTGACATTCAGGGCAATGATCGGGCAAGCGATGAACCGTGCCGCAGTGGTGGCAGTGTAAATAAGAATAAGGCTGAGTGTGCAACGTAAAATGTGCATCACAATGTGGACAATTTGCTTGCCATCCACAGCTTTCACACACCAATACAGGTGCATAACCACGTCGGTTTAAAAAGATTAAAACCTGTTCTTTTCTTGCTAGGGTATTTTTAATCTGCTCGATTAAAGGCTGACTAATACCATGCTGCTTTTTGACAATTTTAAGGTCAATCAAATGCATTTTAGGTAAAAGCGCATGGCCTGCACGTTGGTTAAGTTGCAGTGAAGTTAACTTGCCAGTTTCTACTAAGTAATAACTGTCGATACTTGGAGTCGCCGAACCTAAAATAACAGGGCAGCCTTGTAAGTGGCCCCGATAAAGCGCGACATCACGGGCATGGTAACGGAAACCTTCTTGCTGTTTGTAAGACAGGTCGTGTTCTTCATCTAAAATGATGAGGCCCAAACGTGGCAGTGGCGTATAAATGGCTGAACGAGTCCCTAAAATAATAGACGCCTTTCCAGTTTGTGCCTGTTGCCATGCTTGTAAGCGTTTAGAGTCATTTAAGCCTGAATGTAATAAAGCAATGTCACAGTTAAAACGAGACTTAAAGCGCGAAATAGTTTGAGGGGTTAAGCCAATTTCAGGAACCAATACTAGGACTTGCTTACCTTGCTTTAGCACCTCATGCATGATGTGCAAATAAACTTCGGTTTTACCACTTCCAGTTAAGCCATCTAGTAAAAATGCTTGGTATTGATGCTGCACATTAATGACGTGCTGAGTTGCCTTCTTTTGGTCATCATTTAACGTAAGTGGCATTTGAGCCAATTGCACAGGTGCTGGGCTAAAGTCATGAGGCTCAAGTGTACAGTCTATCAGTCCTTTCTTTTGCAGCGCTTTGAGTGTAGCCGTTTCTACGCCACTCAAGTTAAGAATATTCTCTGTAGTACCTGTAGGGTGCAATTTTAAAATTTGATATGCATCTTGTTGCTTAATGGAACGCTTTAACAGGGCTTCAACATTGTCACAAGGAATGATTTTCCATAGATGAAACAACACATCCATCGGTTTACCCTGACGCAATAATGCGGGTAAGGCAGTCTGCATCACTTCACCAATCGGAAATTGGTAATATTGTGCTGACCATGTCAATAAACTTAAAACTTGTTCATCTAAAATAGGTTCATCATCTAAAAGTTCAGAAATGGCTTTAAGCTGAAAGGTGCCTGTAAATGATTCTTGTGGGTCAACTTTTTCAGTAATGATACCAATCAGGTTCTGCCGTCCAAATGAAATTGCGACGCGGGAACCTACCTGAGCCCGTTCATATTGTGCTTTGGTGAGTGTATAGTCAAAAGTGTCGTACAGATGCACAGGTACGGCAACACGCACACGATAAACAACTGAATCAGGCTTTGGCGTTATGGTCATAGAGGCTCATTTCGTCAATTTTAAAAAACGGCATAGCGTCGTGAAGAGGACTTGGGTATTCTACACAGGCTATAGAATGAATATGAATGATTGCGTAGCATAGATGCAACAGCAGCGACTATTATTTTTGGAAAATTAGAACATTACCATGCCTGCATATCAATTTACTGCTATTGATGCTTCAGGGAAGCAGCAAAAGGGGGTGCTTGAGGGAGACTCAGCACGTCAGATTCGCCAACAATTACGTGATAAAGCATGGACTCCGATTAGCGTTGACCCGGTTGAGCAAAAAGATAAGCATCAAAGCCACGGGTTATTCCAGAAAAAGTTTAGTGCTTATGATTTGGCACTGATGACCAGACAACTCTCCGTTTTGGTTGCTGCTGCAATTCCTCTAGAAGAAGCCTTACGCGCCGTGAGCAGACAAAGTGAAAAAGCCCATGTGCAAAATCTTTTACTTTCGGTTCGTTCAAGAGTATTGGAAGGGCATTCACTTGCGCAAGGCATGCAACAGTCAGGGCGTTTTCCTGACCTTTATATTGCAACGGTTGCAGCAGGTGAACGATCAGGACATTTAGATCTGATTTTAGATCAGTTGTCTGACTACACCGAAAACCGTTTTGCTATGCAGAAGAAAGTTCAGGGTGCCATGATTTACCCAATCATTTTAATGCTGATGTCATTTGGTATTGTGATGGGATTAATGACCTATGTCGTCCCAGAGATTGTAAAAACCTTCGATCAAAGCAAAGATGCCTTACCATGGATTACAGTCGCTTTAATGAAAGCGAGTGATTTTATTCGTCATGCATGGGTTTTTATCATCCTTTTTGCTGTTGTAGGTGTAGTTGCCTTTGTGCGGTTTTTAAAAACAACGGCTGGTCATTATGCTTTTGATCGCTTAACACTCAAATTGCCATTATTCGGTAAACTGTCCCGTGGTATTAATGCTGCACGCTTTGCCAGTACCTTGTCTATTTTGACTCGTTCAGGCGTGCCATTGGTGGACGCTTTAAAAATTGGTGCGGCTGTGACCAATAACTGGGTGATCCGCGACTCAATTGCTCATGCCGCTGAACGGGTCACAGAAGGTGGTAACTTGGGTACGCAATTGGAGCGCAGTGGTTATTTCCCACCAATGATGGTACAAATGATCCGAAGTGGTGAGGCATCAGGTGAGCTTGACCGTATGCTAGAACGTGCGTCGACTATGCAAGACCGTGAGGTGACGACATTTATTTCAACCTTATTGGCATTACTTGAACCGCTTATGCTAGTTCTAATGGCAAGTATTGTACTGGTCATTGTAATTGCGGTTATGCTGCCAATCGTAAATATGAACAATATGATTTAATAACTTTGATATTAGAGATAATGATGAAAGTAAAAAATATTCAAAGCGAAACAGTGATGAAGCAACATAGTGAATCTGTGGTTTCAAATCAGCTTGAGCCAACGAGCCATTCCGAGCATAGCTCTGTATCAGATGTTTATTCCTCAAGTGCTTTCGGACTTGCGGCACGTTCGAATGGTGCTCGAATGAAACGTGTCTCAGGCTTTACCCTTATTGAAGTTATGGTTGTGATTGTGATTTTAGGGGTATTGGCTGCTTTAATCGTACCGAACGTCATGGGCCGTAGTGAAAAAGCTAAAATCGATACGACTCAAATTACATTAAAGGGCGTAGCGGGTGCTTTAGATCAGTACAAGCTTGATAACGGGCATTTCCCAACTATGCAAGAAGGTGGACTAGATGCACTTATTAACCAACCTGCTACAGCAAAAAACTGGATGCCGGGTGGTTATGTGAAAGGTGGTTACCCTAAAGATAGTTGGAAAAATGATATTCAATACGTCATTCCTGGAAAAGACGGCCATCCTTTTGACCTATATTCATTTGGTGCAGATGGTAAAGAAGGTGGTGAAGGTAACGATGCCGATATTTATTACCAGCCTTAATTAAAATGTAAGAGAGATTATCGATTTGTTTAAAAAGATAAAACGATAATGCGAATTGATAATCTTTCTTAATCACGAAAATATAATAACTATTTGAAAATTAATAAATAAAGTTAATAGTTAAATTTGAGATTTAAAATAAGAATTATTCCCATATTTAATAGTTACAAGAAAGTTAAAATATGAGAGGAAATAAGCTATATATTTAAATAAAAGCTTTGCATAATAAATAAAAAAGCACTTTATAAACTTATAGGAGAGATTAAATGAAAGCATTTCTCGTACTTGATGAACTAAACCAGTTTCATTGGGTAATGCTTAAGTCTGTCCTATTGATTTTAGCGTTATTACCGATTGCCGAAGTTTCATTAAAGCTATGGTTGAGTACAGAAGGCAGTAGTCAAATCATGATTGGCTTCTTTGCATTAAGTATTGTGAGTGCGTGGTTAATGGTGAGCTTCTTTACGGCATTAAAAGCGAGTGTATGGCAAGCTAAACAGATCTCTTCTAAATATGAGCAATTAGTTTTTAAAGCTTATCGCTATGTACCTATGGTCTTTTTATCAAGCTTAGTTGCTTATTTATCTTTAGAATTATCAATCGCTTTTTAGTGATATTTAAAACCAAATTTTTAGATAAAACGTAGAGGCAGGATCTACGTTTTATTTTTTTGTTTAAGCAGGCTCAACCAATAGTGCCGTGATTTTACGGACGACGGGTAAGACTAAAAGCAGCGTTGGAAAAGCAATTAACCAAGAAATGACCCATGCAGACATCCAGACATTTATAGAAAAGCCTTCTAGTCCTAAACTTCGTAAAGTGCTGACCATGGACACTACAAAAGTCATAATGATGGATAGAAGAAAAGGTAAAACAATAGCTGTATAACGACTTGGAAGTTTCTTAAAATTATAGAAAGTTTTTTGGTTTTCCATTTTGACTCCGTAAACCAACAAACGCCCGCGCCATTCAAAATATAAAAATACTTTGAATAAATAGCTCCAAGCCTTGTTGGAGGTATGTTGGAACGTTGATTGACGTAAACGTTTACGGCTTTTGAATCAGCGGACTTAATTTAACATGGAATTTTCAAATTAAATATAAATAATTTATTTTTTTATATTGTGTATTTTTGATTTGAAGATTTAAGAATATGAGAAATATAAAGTGGAACAGATCGAGTGGAATGATTTTTTAAAAGTAGAACTTCGCGTTGGTAAAATTATTCAAGCTGAGGTTTTTGAAAAAGCGCGTAAACCTGCCTATATTTTACATGTAGATTTTGGTGAAGAGTTGGGGGTACGTAAATCAAGTGCTCAGATTACTAAACTTTATCAACCACAAGATTTGATTGGTAAATTAGTGGTTGCTGTCGTGAATTTCCCTAAGAAACAAATTGGTCCTATTCAGTCAGAATGCTTAGTGACAGGGTTTCATAACGCAGATGGGGATGTTGCACTTTGTATCCCAGAGTTTGAAGTTCCTCTGGGTACAAAGCTATTATAACTTAGCGACGTGATTTAAAAGATACATCAACTTTACGTGGACGATAGATCCAACCTAAAACCAGCAGTAATACCGCAAATCCTAAAATTGGATAATCACCTAAGCGGTTATAGAGAGTTTGGCCTTGCATGGCTGGTAAATCACCTCTCAAGACAAACTCTTTATCAATTGGTGCTTGTTCAGTGATATGACCATTTTGATCGATAAACGCTGTTACGCCTGTGTTGGTTGCACGAATAAACCAGCGCCCATTTTCTTTCGCACGCATTTGCACCATTTGTAAATGTTGCCATGGGCCAGCTGTTCCGGTAAACCAAGCATCGTTAGATACAGTTACCAAGAAGTCGCTATCTTCTGCATTACGTCGTGTCAGGTTCGGATAAGCCACTTCATAACAAATTGCAGCAGCAAGCGCATGCCCTTTAATTAAGAGTGGTTTCTGGTTGCTCTCGCCACGTGTAAAACCGCTCATGCTAATATCATTTTGCATGGCTGGTAAAACCCAAGACAGTAAACCTGAAAGTGGAATATATTCACCAAAAGGTACGAGACGCTGCTTTTTATAGAGACCGCTTGAGTCGCTACCAGAAGCCATAATACTGTTGTAATACTGAGGACTACCAACTTGATGTGATTTCGCGACATCCCAATAAGGAATGCCAGTTACCCACGCAGTATGGTTCTTTTTCGCTTGTGCATCCATGGCATCCAAAAACGGTTCAATATCGGTTTGGAAGAGTGGAATTGAAGACTCAGGCCATACAATGAGGTCACGGCCCCATTCAGATTGAGTCAAACCTGCGTAAATTTCTAATGTTCTAACTTGATATTCGGTTAGCCATTTTAAATCTTGTGGAATGTTACCTTGAATAAGCGAAACACTAAGTGGTTTAGCCGCTTTAGGTTGTACAAACTGAATATATGATGCTCCCCATGCACCTAAAACTAATAGGGCAGAAGGAATAACCCAGAAAATACGCTTACGTAGAACTTCAACTAAAGCACACGCCAATACAATTGCCACGAAAGAAATTGCATAAATACCAAATAGCGGTGCATAGCCATCAAGTAGGCGTTCGGTAAAAGCGTAACCTACAAATAGCCACGGAAAACCTGTAAATACCCAAGTTTTAGCCCACTCAAAAATAATCCAGAGAGGTGCGAAAGTCAGCGGTGTTTCAGGGAAGAAGCGTCGATAAACCCAAGTTTGAAATGCTGTAAATAAGCCCATCACAAGAGCCATAACAGCAATCATACATACGCTTAAAAAGGCATTGGTATCGCCATATACATGGATAGATGTATAGAGCCAGAAAGCCCCTACAAACCATAAACCAAAACCATAACTCCAGCCAATCGCAAATGCTTGTTTGGCTGAGCGTTTATGCAATGTCGCATAGAGTAGGGCAGGAGACAAAATTGCCAGCCACCACCAATAATAAGGTGCCAGTGCAAAGCTGAACACGGCACCTGAAAATAAAGCAATGAGCAATGGAAAAATTAAAGGAAGCTGTTTTTGTTGTTGCGAAGAATCTAACAGCTTTTCAAAGTATGCTCTCATTGACGTACAGCTCGAATCAGATGAATAGTGCGGGCATCTGCTTCAACAATCGTAAATAACCACTTTCCAAGTTCAACAGTCTGACCTTGTAAATCACTGACTAAACCAATTTCTTGAAGCAATAAACCGCCGACAGTTTCTACTTCATCGTCAGAAAAATCAGCATCTAAAACAGTGTTGAAGTGTTCAATTGGTGTAAGTGCCTGCACCATCCATGCATTCGCTACAGTATGGTCGCTGTCTGGAACAATGTACTGTGCATCTTCATCAGCAGTATCATGTTCGTCTTCAATTTCACCCACGATCTCTTCAAGAATATCTTCAAGCGTAACAAGCCCAGCCGTTGAACCATATTCATCAATGACAATCGCGATATGGGTTTGGGTGTGTTTGAGCATACGAAGAACTTGATCTGAACGTGCGCTTTCAGGCACAAATAATGGCTGGCGCATAAGCGAGCCAATATCTAATTTGGTATTTGGTTCAGTCAAAAATGGCAGTAAATCTTTTGCCAGTAATATACCGACAACATTATCGGGTTGGTCAGCCGAGAAAACGGGAAAACGTGAGTGAGCAGACTCAACCAATACATGAAGAATATCAAGTAACTGATCATCTTCTTGCATACTGATCATTGCTGTTCGTGGCGTCATGACTTCACGAATTTTTGTAGCAGGAAGGTCAAGAACACCTTCAAGCATGGCAACAGTATCAGGTTCTAAAAAACGACGTGAATTTTGGACTAGTTTTAATAATTCATCTCGGGTTTCTGGCGCTGTACCTAACCACTTTCGTAAGCCTCGCATTCCCCACGACGGACTCGGTTCCTCTTGCATGATCTTTCCTAAAGACTCAATGTATCAAATGAATACATTGATCATACCGAAGAAAAGGCCCTTATGCATCTATAAAACAAAGTAAAAGACAAAACACATATTGTTATGTAAACACCAGTTACAGTTCATAAGTCCGTGATCGGTTTATGCTAAAATGTGAAAATTCTATTTGTTCGAGTTTGTTATGTCAGAACAACCTATTTCACCTACTGTACAACTCAATACACGTGGTTTACGTTGTCCGGAACCTGTCATGATGTTGCATCAAGCCATTCGTAAATCTAAATCTGGAGACGTGGTTGAGGTCTTCGCAACAGACAATTCGACTTCGTGGGATATTCCTAAATTTTGTATGCATTTAGGTCACGAGTTGCTTTTGCAAGAAGAACGCTTAGATGAAAATGGTCATAAAGAATTTCATTACCTGGTGAAAAAGGGCTAAAGCAAATATTTAAAGCTTTAGCTCCATATTATTGAATCTAATAAAAAATAAAACAGTGAATACACTTCATTTCAGGACTTAAAGATGAAAAGTTCTCATCTATGCTTAGGGTTTGCTATTTATGCCTTATTCAATTCAATCGCATATGCAAAATCCTGTGAAATTCCTGTACAAACTATGAATGTCGCAGGTTTAAAGGTTGGGCAAAATATTCGTGAGTTTCAAAAGCTTCACCCTTCAGTAAAGCAAGTGGTGTTAGGAGGAGATAGTTACCATTTAGAGTTTGCCGATGGAGTTGATGCCCAGATCAAAAAAACAGGGGTGACTTGGATTGATCATATTGCTTACGATCTGAATAGCGAAGTGATTACTTCATTTAGTTTGAGTTTTCTTGATGGCCCTATGGCAAGTTATGAGACGGACTTAGATCTTTTTAAAAGTAGAATTCTCAAAAATTTTAAGGTTCCCCAAAAAGGTTGGGTACAAAAGAACAATAAATATATCTATCAATGTGATGATTATCGAATTGAGATTCATCAGGACTATGGCGCTGCACATACAGCCATTGGACCAACAGTTATGGTATTTGGTAAAAAATCGAAGATATTCTAATAAAAAAACTCCCCTCATTTGAGGGGAGTTTTTTAAGGAATTACATATTTGGATAGTTTGGACCACCGCCGCCTTCAGGCGTTACCCATGTGATGTTTTGAGATGGGTCTTTAATGTCACAAGTCTTACAGTGAACACAGTTTGCTGCGTTAATCTGGAAGCGTTTAGAACCATCATCATTTTCCATGATTTCATAAACACCAGCAGGACAGTAGCGCTGTGCAGGCTCATCCCATTTTGGTAAGTTTACGTTCACTGGAATTGAAGGATCAGTAAGCTTCAAGTGAGCTGGCTGGTTTTCTTCATGTACAGTGTTTGAGATAAACACCGAAGATAAACGGTCAAATGTAAGCTTGCCATCTGGTTTTGGATAGTTTGGCTTAAAGTTGGTTGCATCAACAGTTTTTAATACTGCAAAGTCTTGCTTCAAGTCATGTAAAGTGAATGGTACTTTAAAGACATTTTGGTCGATAAAGTTAAATGCACCACCCATCCATTGACCAAATTTATGCATTGCTGGGCCAAAGTTACGAGAATTATAAAGCTCTTCTTTTAACCAGCTGTTGTTAAATTTGTCAGTGTATGAAGTCAATTCTTTAACGAATAAATCTTCGCCTTCAGTAACACGAGCAATCGCAAGGTCACCGCCTTTTTCTACACCAGCAGCAATCGCTTCAAATACAGCTTCACCACATAACATGCCTGATTTCATGGCAGTGTGTGAGCCTTTGATTTTTGCAAAGTTTAAGAAGCCTGCATCATCACCAATTAAGCAACCACCTGGGAAAGTCAATTTAGGCAATGAGTTGAAACCGCCTTTCACTACAGCACGTGCGCCGTAAGAAATACGCTTACCACCTTCTAAATACTGTTTAATCAGTGGGTGAGTTTTCCAGCGCTGCATTTCCATGAATGGATACATGTGTGGATTTTCATAAGACAAGTCCACGATCATACCCAAAGTCACTTGGTTGTTTTCAGCGTGGTATAACCACCAACCACCAGAAGAACCAGTTTCAGCCAATGGCCAACCAGCGCCATGCATCACTAAGCCCGGCTTATGTTTTGCTGGGTCAATTTCCCATAGTTCTTTAATCCCGATACCGTAATGCTGAGGGTCAGCATCTTTATCAAGGTTATATTTTGCAATGAGGCGTTTACCTAAGTGACCACGGCAACCTTCAGCAAAGAGAGTGTATTTAGCGTGAAGCTCATAACCCGGAGTAAAGTTATGCGTTGGTTCGCCATCTTTACCAATACCCATGTCACCAGTTTGAATACCTTTTACAGTACCGTCTTCATGGTAAAGCACTTCAGATGCAGCAAAGCCAGGGAAGATAGAAACTTCTAATTCTTCAGCTTTTTGACCTAACCAACGAACCACGTTACCTAATGAAATAACATAGTTACCGTCATTATGCATGGTTTTAGGAACCATCCAATGTGGTGCTTCTTTAGACGTGGTTTCTGAAAGTAAGAAGAATGTCTTGTCTTCAGTTACAGGTACGTTAAGAGGCGCGCCTTCTTCTTTCCAGTTCGGGAAAAGTTCATTAATAGCACGCGGTTCAAGTACAGCACCAGATAAGATATGCGCACCTACTTCAGAGCCTTTTTCAACTACACAAACTGAAAGATCGGGTAAGTTATTCTCAATCGCTAATTGACGGATCTTAATCGCAGCAGATAGACCTGCAGGTCCTGCACCTACGATGACAACGTCAAACTCCATCGATTCGCGTTCGATGTGTTCCATGTAGGACTCCTCAATACTTAAAGGTGGCAACCGTAATGTCAGATCATCCGGTGCTGCCGTGAGTTTTAATCCATAGGCGCAAATATGCTATTGTGCCTTTTATCGTTTTGGCTAGTATAGTTTTAAACCATGATCTAGCCAATTGGCTGAGTCGTCATATTTTCTCGTCAGCAAGGCATAAACTATGGTAAATCAAAATAATTCCCCATCGGATATGGGAAAAATACCGTTATCTGATGATAAAAACTTAATGAACATTGCACAATACTTAAAAGATGTACAGCAAAGTCACAAAAGGTCAATCCCACCTTTAGAGCAATGGCATCCAAAGCATTGCGGTAAAATGGATTTAACGGTTAAAGCCAATGGAGAATGGTGGCACGAAGGTCAATTAATCAAGCGCCAAGCCCTATTGGATTTGTTTACCAAAGTCCTATGGAAAGAAGAGGGTAAATTCTACCTGAAAACCCCTGTAGAACAAATTGAAATCGAAGTTGAAGATGAACCTTTATTGGTCAATCAGGTGGATCAGGTTGAAATTTCAGGTGATCAGTTTTTACAACTGACGACGACCAATCAAGATGTGATTTTGGTTGATGCAGAACACCCGATTTTTATGCGCGAATATGCAGGCGAATTACGCCCTTATGTGCATGTCCGATTTGGTATTAATGCGCTTATTCAACGCCAAGCTTTTTATCATCTCGTGAACTATGGAACACTGACCGAAAATGATAAAGGTGAAACCATTTTGCAGTTAAAAAGTGGTAATTTGCACTTGCAATTAGGCACTTGAGGTTTAAGCTTTATAGAGTGAAATTTTGCGACACTCTAGTACTCCCATGACAGCCATACAGCCTTTATTTACTGAATTAGAATCTATGCCTAAAGCATCAGCAGATGCCCCTATTGGTATTTTTGATTCAGGTATTGGAGGAATGTCGGTTGCAGCGGAAATTGCCAGATATTTGCCAAACGAACGTATTGTCTATTATGCCGATACGGCCTATGTTCCTTATGGCCCGCGTTCTGATGACGAAATCAGAGAACTCACAGCCCGAGCTGTTGATTGGCTATATCGTCAAGGCTGTAAAATTGCGGTGGTAGCATGTAACACTGCCTCTGCATTTAGTCTTGACCATTTACGTGAACATTATGGCGAGCACTTTCCAATTGTTGGTTTAGTACCAGCATTAAAACCTGCCGTATTACAAACCCGTTCTAAAGTAGTTGCAGTATTGGCAACGCCTGCTACTTTTCGTGGGCAACTCATTAAAGATGTTGTGGAAAAATTTGCTGTTCCAGCGGGTGTTAAGGTCATGACTTTAACTAATCTGGAACTTGTTCCTTGTGTCGAAGCAGGGCAGCAAATGAGTCCTGTTTGTTTGAATGCATTAAAAGAGGTTTTACAGCCTGCAGCCGATCAAGGGGCTGACTATTTAGTGCTCGGTTGTACGCATTATCCGTTCTTAAATGAAGCAATTCATCATCTTTTTGATAACCAATTCACACTGGTTGATTCGGGATTAGCAGTTGCCCGACAAACAGCCCGTATTTTAATAAAAAATGAGTTATTATGTGACCAAATACGTCAGAATGTTGCACGTATTGAATGTTATGTAAGTGGTAATAATGCTGATGCATTGCAACCTGTTTTACAGAATATGATTCCACAAGAATTGACATGGACGCTGCACAATCTGAGTTAAGCTCTGTTGTAGGCATTCAGAAGAAAGCGTTTTTTTATATTTATTTTTTCTTATTTGGGGCGGTTCATAGTCTTGGCTTATTTAGGCCATATTAAGATTATGGGGCGATAAGGGTAAGGGTATTGTTATGCTCGATACACGCTATCAGATTTTTATTTCAACGTCAGGTCGCGAGATGCAACCTGAACGTATGGTTCTCTCTCAAACTTTAGTCAGTATGGGTTTTTTTGCTTGGGGTTTAGAGTATAGAAGTCCTTTAACTACAACACTTGCCCGTCGGCAAATTGATGAATCGGATTATGTTGTTTTACTGTTAGGTAGCCAGTATGGTGAACAATCTATTTCTGGCGCTAGTTACTTTGCTTTAGAGTATGAATATGCTTTAAGTCGAGCTAAACCTATTGTGGTATTTATGCATGAACAACCTGAAAGCAGGGATATGCATTTACAAGAGGCGCATCCGCAGCTTAAAGAAAAATTTCTTGCATTTAGAAAAAAATTATTACATGAAGCTCACCACGTATTTTACTTTAAAAGCCCACGTGATTTAGAGCTAGCTGTCCGTTTAAATATACCTTTAATGGTTGAACAACATGTGGGACAGGGCTGGGTTCCTGCACGTCAAGCGCATCAGTTAGAAGATGAAATTAATCGGTTAAAAAATAAAGTATTACAGTTAGAGCAACAACTCACAGAGTCATCAACTCAAACTAATGAAGTGGCTCCGCAAGATGTTTTTGCGTTTGAATATCAGATTCAAGCTTTTCAAGATGGTAACTTTAAAGAGCTGAAGCGCCAGAGACAAATGACTTGGTCACAACTTTTAAGTATTTTGGCTAAACATTTTGAAACAGCCATGCCAGAAGAAAACTTTGGAACTTGTCTTAATGAGTATCTCAATCATGCGGGACTAGAGGATGCTCGTCAGGAGCTGCCAAGAGCACATGCGGTGGCTGGTGCACAGATTAATCATAAGGCGCTATTCCGCATTAAAAATCAAATGCAATCACAAGGCTGGATTGTTCCAACCAAGACTGATCAACAACATAACTTATGGAAGGTGACGACAAAAGCGCAAAAGCTCTTGCTGAGTTATAAATGGAATCATCGGGTGACTCGATTAAAAGCTTAGAGCAATTCAATTTAGATATGACCATGAAAACTGTTACATTAGTGTCATAAGATGAACTGAAAGGCATTTGCGCATGTCGTTTGAACAAAAACCGAAAGTTACTGTCATTTTAGCGAATTTAGGCACACCGGATGAGGCAACTGTCCCAGCGGTGCGCCGTTTTTTAAAGCAGTTTTTATCTGATCCACGTGTGATTGAAATTCCAAAATTCATTTGGTGGATTATTTTGAATCTGTTTGTTTTGCCTTTTCGTCCAAAAAGAGTAGCGCATGCCTATGCTTCGGTATGGTCTACCGATTCGCCAATGCGTGAAATTGTGTTTGAGCAAACAAAACGTGTGCAGGCTTATTTAGAACGTGAAAATAAACAATTTGATTTAACTGTATTACCAGCAATGACTTATGGTAATCCAGGTATTGATAAAGTTTTAGAAAAATTGGCAGCTCATCCACAAGAGCATGTCATTTTATTGCCTTTATTTCCTCAGTATTCTGCGACGTCGACAGCACCGTTATACGATGCATTTGCTAAGTGGATTCCTACTCAGCGCAATTTGCCGGGTTTGACCATTATTAAAGACTACTACCAGCACCCCATGTTTATTCAAGCACTGGCAGAAAGTGTTTTAGCTTATCAAGCACAGCATGGTAAGCCTGAGAAATTGCTGATGTCATTTCATGGTATTCCACAGCCTTATGCAGATAAAGGTGATCCCTATGCAGACCGTTGTCGCATTACTGCAAAGTTAGTCGCTGAAGCTTTGCATTTAAAAGAGGATGAATGGGCAATTAGCTTCCAATCACGTTTTGGAAAACAAGAATGGGTGAAACCTTATACCGACCAGCTTTTACAAGATTGGGCAAAGCAAGGTGTTAAGTCAGTTCAGGTTTTAAGTCCTGCTTTTTCTGCCGACTGTTTAGAAACGCTTGAAGAGTTAGCGATTCAAAATGCTGAACTATTTCAACAAGCAGGTGGCGGAAGCTATGCTTACATTCCCGCTTTAAATAGTGATCAGGCTCATATTGATTTGCTTGCAGGTTTAGTTCAGGCTAATCTTGATGCCCTTACCCATACCTTAGCCCACCGTTAATTGCGTTTTAGCCAGAGGTTCTTATGCTGCAAGTCAAAATTGTTCCAGTTACCGCTTTTGCTCAAAATTGTTCTTTAGTTTGGGACAGTGAAACAAAAGAAGCAGTTTTGATTGATGCAGGCGGTGACGCTGCTGTTTTGAAGAAAGAAGTAGAAGCTTTAGGTTTAAAAGTAAAGGCACTATGGCTCACTCATGGGCATTTAGATCACGCAGGGGCAGTAGGTGAACTCGCACAAGAATGGAGTGTTCCTGTTGTTGGTCCGCATAAAGAAGATCAGTTCTGGCTAGATATGATTCAGGAAGTTTCAGCACGTTATGGCTTTCCAATTCCACAGCCAGTAAAAGTTGATCAATGGCTTGAAGGCGGCGAAGTGCTAAAACTAGGTGAAGATGAGTTTGAGGTGCGTTTTGCACCAGGACATACACCAGGGCATGTCATGTTCTATAACAAGAATCATGGCTTACTCTGGACTGGCGATGTCCTGTTTAAAGGCTCAATAGGAAGAACAGACTTTCCACGTGGGAACCATGAGCAACTCATTGAATCGATTCAACGTGAATGCTTTAGCTTGCCAGATCAAACTCAATTTATTTCAGGTCATGGTCCAATGAGTACCATTGGCTATGAAAAAAAATTTAACCCGTTTGTCGCAGGTAAAGCGGGTTAATCCTCATAATCATCTTCATGCTGACTACCCTTGTTTTGCTGAGGAGCATCTTGGGTAGGCAGTCTATATTCATCGTTTGCCCAAGCGCCTAAATCAATGAGTTTACAACGTTCAGAACAAAATGGACGAAATTCATTGCCTTCCCAAACACTTGGTTCACCACAACGTGGGCAGGGGAATGTACGTGGCATAAAGCGATATCCTCAAAGTGAAGAGAAATAGATTAGGCAAAAGTCAGGTGACTTGTTAGACTTGTGCCGATTTTTATTTAGTTTGATGTGATTATGCAGATTCGTCAATTTCAAGCACAACGTATGCAAGCGCCTCGTGATTTTACCTCAATTGAAAATACTCCAATTTGTGTAGAAATTGGGGCGGGCAAAGGTAAACATGCTTTGCTATTTAGTGGGCAAAATCCACAGCACACGTTATATGCGATTGAACGAACCCGCGAAAAATTCTTGGCAATGCAAAAGCAGCATGGTTTGGAACCAAGAGATAATCTGGTACCTGTACATGCAGATGCTTTGCCGTGGGTGGTACATGCTTTACACCCTGCTCAAGTTGAACATTTCTTTATTCTTTATCCAAACCCAGAACCGCATAATCCAGCACAACGCTGGTTGAATATGCCATTTTTTGAGTTCCTGTTATCACGTCTGAAAACAGGTGGAACCATTACTTTAGCAAGTAATATTCCTGAATATATTGAAGAAGCTGAACAACAGTTATTAAATGTGTGGAAGCTGCCTTACCAAAAAGAAAAAATTGTGCAAACCTCTGCGCGCACTCATTTTGAAATTAAATATTTAGAGCGTGGCGAGCTTTGTCAGCAGCTCATTATGACCAAGCCTGATGGTTATAAAACTCGATTTGATGAGTTTGCGCCACTGCAAGGGCAAACACATGGCGAGTAAGCGCATTGCCATTATCGGTGCTGGTCCGGCTGGTTTAATGGCAGCTGAGGTACTGAGCCAGTATGATTATGAAATTGATGTGTTTGAGCAAAAACCTTCGGCTGCGCGTAAGTTTTTGATGGCAGGCAAAACGGGCTTAAATATTTCGCATGCTGAACCATTAGCCCAGTTCATTGAACGTTATGACCATGCAGAATGGCTCAAACCGTGGGTTGAAAAATGGGATGCAGTCTGGATTCAGAACTGGATGAAAAGTCTAGGAATAGACTCGTATGTGGGTAGTTCCGGTCGTATTTTCCCTGTCGAAATGAAAGCTGCTCCTTTACTGCGTGCTTGGTTAAAACGTTTAGCAGAACAGCAGGTTAAATTCTTTTATCGTCATCGTTGTATTAATTTGCAAGGTACAACCGTGACTTTAGAAAACCAAAATAATCAAAGCAGCGAGACTTTTACTCAGCAATACGATGCAGTCGTGTTGGCTTGCGGTGCGGTGTCGTGGTCACAATTAGGTAGTGATGGTGCATGGCAGCAATGGGTGGATCAATCCACTATTGAACCTTTTCAAGCAAGTAATGCAGGAGTATTGCACACTTGGTCAGCTTTTATGGAAAGCTGTTTTGGTGAACCTTTAAAGCGTATCAATGCGTGGGTTGAGCCTAGCCAAGTTACTCATGGCGATATTGTGATTACTTACTATGGTTTAGAAAGTGGTGTCATTTATAAACTTGGACGAGCTTTAAGAGAACAACAAAAACAAGGGAAAAGCTTAAATCTATTTTTGGATTTATTGCCCGATGTAGAACTTACGCAGTTAGTTAAAAAATTGCAGGTTAGTAAAAAACAATCGCTCACTAATATTTGGCGTAAAGCAGGCTTAGACACGGCCAAAATTAACTTAATTAGAGAAGTGGTTGATAAAGCGCTATGGAGCCAACCAGAGGCTATAGCACAGCAAATTAAAGCACTTCAAATTAAGCTAGATGGCTTTAGACCTATTGAGGAAGCAATTAGCTGTGCTGGTGGTGTTAAGCAGAATGCATTAACTGAAAGCTTAGAGCTTAGACAAACCTCAGGTGTTTTTTGTTGTGGTGAAATGCTGGATTGGGATGCTCCTACAGGCGGCTATTTGCTTACAGCATGTTTTGCTACAGGACGAGCGGCTGGTGAAGGTGTGCATTCATTCTTAGAGAAATAACGGCAAATTCGGTACTATGTTTGATATGTGAAAAGTGTTATTTTTGAGCGATCAATAATAATAGGATTTATGAGAACATGTCTCAAGCATCATCAGTTTATCAAGGAAGTTGTTTATGTCAGGGTATTCGCTATGAAATTAAGGGCGATATCGGAGATATTATTCAGTGTCACTGCCAACGATGCCGAAAATCCAATGGAACAGCATTTGCCACCAATGCTCCTGTTAAAAGTACAGATTTTAAAATTACCCAAGGTGAAGACCTTGTCAAAAAATTTGCTGTGAATGGTGTGTATCGCTGGTTTTGTAGCGAATGTGGTTCACCGCTTATTAGCTCGCGTGATGCCCAGCCTGAACTATATCGTGTAAGAATTGGGTCACTCGATACACCATTAGACCAGAAGCCGACAATGCATATTTTTGCTGCTTCAAAAGCAGAGTGGGAAAGCATTTGTGACGATTTACCACAATACGATGAACGTCCATGATTTAAAAAGTATGTTTTAATCAAATTTTAGATGATTTAATATACTTAAAACGGGGAGATGGCATTCCTCCCTTGAAAAACCGCCGTATTGGCTAATGATGCCTACGTTACCCTCATGTATTTATATCGCTGGGTACGTAGGTTATTGCGTACTCTGCTTATTTTTGGAGTACGCCATGTCACTTTTCCCAGCATTTTTATTTGCTCTTTTAGCATCTTACTAAAGGGGTGGTTCTATGTATTATCCTTTACTTTCAATTGCCGTAGGTTCAGTGTTAGGGGCATGGTTGCGTTGGTTTTTAGGTTTAAAACTCAACCCAATTTATCCGCAAATTCCATTGGGTACTGTCACGGTTAATTTAGTCGGTGGTTTTATTATTGGTTTTGCGATGGCTTATTTTGCTCATAGTGATTTAAGTCCAAACTATAAGCTTTTTGTGATTACTGGTTTTTGTGGTGCTTTAACTACATTTTCAACGTTCTCGATTGAGATTGTGACTTTATTGCAAAGTGGTAAGTTGGGAATGGCAATGTTGGCAATTTCTATTCATTTAATTGGCTCTTTAATTTTTACGTGTTTGGGGTTGGCGACTTATTATTGGGTAGCGGGACATTGAGTGTTTGTTTTGGTTGAAATGTTTACCGCTGAGTCTTTTCAATAAAGTTTTATATCTGGATTAGCCGTCGGCTCGACCTACTTTTGTTTTGGCAAAAGTAGGCAAAACCATTTTCATCAACAGAACCTGTTATCTGTTTACAATTATCAAATATGTTGCAAAAACATTATATGGCTGATTTGAGTCAGGCTGTTGATGACTTCCCGAGTATCGAATATAAGAGATTAATCAAATAATTTAATTAATAATTAATCATTTACTATCGTGACAGACGGCATGGATGCCGTCGTTTCGCTGTGCTACATGGATGTAGCATCAGCGGAACAAAGGGTTTTGTCACTTTTGCCCTCAAAAGTGAGGCATTGCCTATTAACAGGCTTTAGAAAATCTCATAATTTGAGGCTGTGCTAAAAAATGATTAAGCTTTTTCAGCCAAAGCCTGACCTTCAAACTTCACACCATCCCAACCATTTTGCATAAACTGACGAATATTTTGATGGTCAGTGCCCTCAGGCGTAGCTAATACAGATGCATAGTGTTCTGCAAATAAACTTAAAGTTTGAGCTTGGTCTAAACCTTGTAACTTGGCAAAAGAGAAAACTTTTGCACTGCCTTGATTTTCAGTCGCAGCGTTATGCTGTGCACCATTTTGAAAAGCCGTTGGAGTATGTTGGTAACGTGCTTCAATATGAGCTAAAACGTCTGAAAATTTTGCTGTGCCTGCTTGTAATTGGGCAAGTAACTCTTGTGCCATAATCTTAAACTTCCTATCAAATGGGGCTTAAGCATAGCATCGAATACACGCTTTGAAAGCTTGGGAGCTATAAAAAAATGATGGGATATTTGGAAAATTGAGAATATTTTTTAGACAAGATGTGGATAAGTTTTAGTTTATACACAACTGAAAGAAGTATAGAAAAAATCCACATAAAAAAAGAAGCCTAAGTGGAGGAGATAGTCTTAGGCTTCCAATGATTTAAGTGTATTGGTTAAATCTTAACGCAAGATTAACTCTTACGATTGAAGCGACCGAAGCGTTTGTTAAAGCTTGCCACGCGGCCTTCATTACTCGCTTGACGTACTTCACCTGTATAGAAAGGATGTGAAGCACTTGAAATATCAAGAGTCACATAAGGATAGACTTGTCCTTGATATTCTTTGGTTTGTTTCGTCTGAATAGTACTACCAATTAAGAAGTATACGTCTGCATTGGTGTCATGAAATAACACTTGTTGGTAAGCAGGATGAATATCTTTACGCATGAGAGATTGTCCTAAATTATTTTTGATTAAAGAAATGTTATAACATAACACTAAATAAGTCAATGTAACCCTAAAAAGGCTACATTGATAAGTAAATTAAGTTAGTTAGAAAGTGGTACAAGCTCTTCAAATAGATCGTTAAGATTGTCATGCACTTTTAAGTGAATGAGGTTCCAGTAGTGTCCTGAAATGGTTCTATTGACCATTAATGTATCTGGTGAAGGCTTAAAGACATCCCAATATTTTAAAGATTTCTTCACGAGTAGCATGCCATCATGATGTGATGAGTTCTCTGCAAAATCATAGGTTGTGGTAAGCGGGCGCAATAACACTTCAATCCAGAGTTTATAAAGATCGCTCGGGAATTTACCTTTTTCTGCTAGTGAATGTAGTTCGAGTAATTCTGTTTCAATTAAATCGATATCTTCATGGCGAGCTGCATTCACCAGTCGTTTGAAACTATACACAATTTCATTGGAAAGTGTTTTAACACTGCCATAGTCATAAATAATCACACTGCCATCTTGGCGGAAGGCAAAGTTACCTGGGTGAGGGTCACAGTGGAAACGTTTTAAAAAGAACATTTCTTGACCTAAAGCGCGGATTAGACGACGGCCAATTGTGTTTCGAATTTCGATAGGCCAAGAACTAGCAGTTTCAATGCTGTCACCTTGTTCAAGGCTTAAGGTTAAAATACGTCTTGAAGAGTAATCTTTATAAACAGTCGGGATAATAATTTTGTCGTCTAATTTACTATGAAAAGTTTTAAAGACTTCAAGATTTTGAGCTTCGATTTCATAGTTAAGCTCTGCTGATAGACTATCTTGAATCTCTGCAAAAAGCTGATCTTGTAGCTTTTTATCAATTTTAAGAACACCCATTAAACGAAGTGCTAAACGTACTTGTTTTAAGTCACTTTCGCAGGCTTCATCAACACCAGGGTATTGAACCTTAACCACAACTTGTTGGCCATTTGGCAAAACTGCTTTGTGAACTTGTCCAATTGATGCAGCGGCAAAAGGCTGCTCATCAAAAGATTTAAAGGCAGCGTTGAGGGGTTTTCCAAGCTCACGTTCAACTTGTTGCTGAATCGCAGAAAAAGGCATAGCTGGAGCTTGGCGTTGTAGTTTTGATATTGCTTTTGCAACTTCGGGTGGGAAGATATCTTTATATTGCGATGCAATTTGCCCAACTTTCATGACAGCACCTTTCATTTCTCCTAAGGTGTCTGCAATCTGTAGACCGATATCTTGAAACAATTTAGTTTTTGCAGCCAGTTTCTGTTCTTCATCCGCAGTCAGGTTTCGAATCGAGTTAGAAACGGTTTTTGTTGCAATGCTCGCGGTCATTCCTGCAAGTTTCATAAATCGTTTGCCAGGTGAACTTGCATTCTTTGCCATATCTTCGATACCTCGTTGACTACAACATAATATTGTCTAGTTTTGATCATAGGTGACAAAACTTAAAAAGCCTATATGAAATTGTTTATCGCATGTAAGAAAATTTTCGAAAAACAAAATGTTATTTTTAAAGTAAAAAATGTGAAAAGCTTTTCAAAATTCATTTCATAAACAAAGCTTTAATATCTATAAAGTCACTGTTTTTTTAGTGCTAAGGTGAAGGACATGTTAAATAAGAAATAGAGACAATAAAAGTTATGACCAGTCTAAATTCGTCCTATGGGCGCTCTCAAGCGGTTCCTTTATCTGTGTTTGAGCAGTCGAAAGATGCACATATTATTCGTTCTGATGAAGAAGCAATTGAGATTGCCAAGCAACTTGCTCAAGAGTTTGCACAAGAAGCATCTGATCGAGACAGAGAACGTCGTTTACCCTTAAATGAAATTCAACAGTTCTCACAAAGTGGTCTATGGGCCATTACAGTACCTAAGCAATTTGGTGGGGCGCAAGTCAAGTATCGAACTTTAGCGGAAGTGATCAAAACAATTGCGAGTGTTGACCCTTCTCTTGCTCAGTTGCCTCAAAACCACTTGGCTTTTATTGAACATTTAAGACTAGATGCGAAACCTGAACAGCAACAGTTCTTCTTTAACTTGGTGTTAAGAGGAATTCGTTTTGGGAATGCATTTTCCGAAAAACACAGTAAGACAGTAGCAGACCTCACTACCACATTAAGAAAGACCGAGCACGGTTATGAAATTAACGGCAAGAAATTCTTTGCAACGGGTGCCTTGCTCGCACATTGGATTCCAATTGTTGCTGTAAATGAACTAGGGCAACCTTATGCTGCACTTGTGCCACGTGAAACATCTGGGGTCAATATTATTAATGACTGGTCTGGTTTTGGACAACGTACTACAGCTAGCGGCACGGTAGAGCTGAATCAGGTGCCAGTACGTGAAGAATATCTAGTTCCAATTTACCAAGCATTTGAGCGCCCAACACCAGCAGGTGCTATTTCTCAGTTTATTCAGGCTGCGGTCGATGCCGGTATTGCACGTGGTGCAATTGAAGAAACGATTCAATATGTCAAAAACCATAGCCGTGCATGGATTGATTCAGGTCTGGAAAAAGCCAGTGATGACCCTTACACCATTGCAAATATTGGTGACCTAAAAATCAAACTGCGTGCAGCAGAAGCGGTATTGGATTTGGCTGGAGATGCAATTGATCAGGCCATTGCCAACACCACCGAAGAACATGTAAACCAAGCCACCCTATTAGTTGCCGAGGCAAAAGTACTCACCACAGAAATTGCTATTTTGGCAGCCAATAAACTTTTTGAGTTGTCGGGTACACGTTCTACTTTATCTGAACTCAACCTTGACCGTCACTGGCGCAATGCCCGTACCCACACTTTGCATGACCCTGTGCGTTGGAAATATCACATTGTTGGTAACTATTATCTCAATGGAGTTCAGCCACCTCGTCATGCATGGAGCTAAATTGAAAGAAAAAACAAAATTAGGAGAATAACGATGACAACAGCTCAAATTGAATTAGAAGAACTGTCGGTCGGTGCTGATTACGAAAAGGTTGCAAACAGATTCCGTCCCATTTTTGAAAAAATTGCTCAAGGCGCAATTCAACGGGAAAAAGAGCGAATCTTGCCTTTTGAACCGATTCAGTGGTTAAAAGAAGCCAAGTTGGGCGCTGTACGAATACCCCGTAAATATGGTGGAGATGGGGTTTCATTACCTCAACTGTTCCAGCTTTTGGCAGAGTTAGCAGAAGCTGACTCCAATATTGTGCAAGCTCTACGAGGTCATTTTGCATTTGTTGAAGATCGCTTGGTTGCTCATAAAGAACATTCTCAGGAAGTCTGGTTTCAGCGCTTTGTACAAGGTGATTTAGTCGGGAATGCATGGACAGAAGTTGGAAACGTACAGATCGGCGATGTCGTTACTCGTGTCACCAAAGACGCTTCGGGTAACTTGGTGGTAAATGGTGAAAAGTACTATTCAACCGGTAGTATCTTTGCAGACTGGATTGATTTATTTGCTTACGATGAAGTAAATGACCGTCATGTGATTGCTGCTATTTACCGCCTTGAAACAGGGGTGAGCGTGATTGATGACTGGGATGGTTTTGGCCAAAAGACAACGGGCAGTGGTACTTTAAAAGTACATCAGGTTCATTTGCCAGCTTCACACCTTATTCCATTTGACCAACGTTTTAAATATCAGACCGCTTTTTATCAGGTGGTGCATCTTGCAACTTTAACGGGTATTGCGCGTGCCGCGGTTGAGACGTTTAGTCAGGAAATTCGTGAACGTAAACGTATTTTTAGTCATGGTAATGGTGACTTGGTTCGTCACGACCCACAAGTTTTACAAGTGGTCGGCAAAGCCTCAGCTCAAGCGTATGCAAGTGAAGCAATTACGTTAAAAACCGCTGAGGCACTGCAAAAAGCCTATGAAAGCCATTTTGCCGAATCCGAAGTGAAAGAGCATCAATTCAATGTAGATGCCGAGCTTGAGTCGGCACAAGGGCAGGTGGTGATTTCTAATCTAGTACTCGATTTAACAAGCCAGTTATTTAATGCTTTAGGGGCATCGGCGAGCAGCCAAGTGAAACAACTTGACCGTTTTTGGCGTAATGCTCGGACAGTGTCTTCACATAATCCGCTTATTTACAAAGAAAAAGTAATTGGGGATTGGGAAGTAAACCGTACGGATTTACCATTTGTCTGGCAAATTGGAGCAAGCCCACGGGCAAAGACTGCATAAAATAAAAAAAGCCGATGTTTCATCGGCTTTTTTATTAGGTTTGACTTAAACGTTTGGTATTCAAATAGAGTCGTGAGAGCAATAAAACACAAGCAATACTTAAACCAATAATTAAACCTAACCACACACCAGCTACGCCCCAATCGGTATAACGCGCTAAATAAAGACCGATTGGAAAAGCAATTACCCAATACGCCATTAAGGTGATCCACATCGGTGCCTGAGTATCTTGCATACCTCTTAAACAGCCAGCAGCGCTGACTTGTAGGGCATCCATTAATTGATATGCCATTGCAAACCAGAGCAAATACATGGCAACCGGCACAACATTTATATCTTGAGTATAAACAGAGACAATTTGTTCACGGCCTAGAGCAATAAAAGACATGGTCAATAGAGCAAAAAATACTGCTGTGCTTAGACCAATTTTTTGTACTTGGTACATGGAAGCCCAGTTCTTTTCGCCATAATACGTCCCCACGCGAATGGTTAAAGCAATGGCAAGAGAAAGTGGAATCATAAACAATACCGAAGTGACTGAAATCGCTACTTGGTGTGCGGCAATAAAGACTTCTCCTAGAGGGCTAAGGACCAATGCCCCTGTACTAAAAATACTCACTTCAAAAAACACAGCTAAACCAATTGGCAGACCGAGCTGTAAAATTCTTTTAACCCAAGTCAGGTTAATTTTATCGAATCTGCTAAAAATAGATGTGTTTCGATAAGCCGAAGCCTTATAAATATAGCCTGCTAACGTAATGAGCATCAGCCACTGTAAAATGGATGTTGCAAAACCACAGCCTGCGCTACCCAAAGCAGGTATTGGTCCTAAGCCATACATAAAAATCATGTTAAGCGGGATTAAAACCACTAAGGCTAGTAAGCTAATGACCGTGACAGGGCGGGGATGGCCTAATGCTTCGGAATAGCCTCGTAGCGCTGCATACATGGTTACAGCGGGCATGCCCAAACCAATTGCATGTAAGAATAAACTGGCTTTAGGCTGTAAACTTTCTGGTACGCCAAACACGTGCAAGAAAAACGGCATAAGCTGCAAAATGAGCATAGCCATTACACCTAAAATAATGGCAACCCATAATGACTGACGAACAATGACAGGAATTTGCTCTGTATTTCTAGCGCCTTTTGCTTCGGCAACTAATGGTGTGGTTGCAATCATGATGCCACTGAACAAGAGCATGACTGGAATCCATAAGCCTACACCTACCGCAATAGCGGCTAAGTCTGCGGCAGATAAATGCCCAGCCATAATGGTATCAATTAACCCGAACCCTGCTTGAGCAAACTGCGTAATTAAAATAGGTAACATTAAATGGAAGAGTTGTTTTAATTCAGACCGAAACGACGTGACATTCGACACAAAAGGTACTCTTTATAAATATAAAAAATGAAACTAGCGTTGCAAGGTAAGTAATACACCAACAAAGATGACCACTCCACCTAGAAACCGTTGCCATGTAACAGGTGTCTTTTCGGTACCTAACCAGCCAAAATGGTCAAGTAACATAGAAATGACCAATTGCCCAAAAACGACTAACCCTGTAAAGGTTAAAAAACCAAGCTTAGGTGCAGTATAAATGCTCATGCTAATTGCATAAACCCCAAGAAATCCTCCGGTCCAGAGAAGCCATGGAATATTGGATATTTCACTTAAACTCGGTTTCTCGGCACTTTGGAAGAACACCATAATGGCTAAGACGATAGTACCTATGAAAAATGATAACAATGCTGCTTGCAAAGGTGAGTGTAATTGCTCACGAAGCTGAGCATTAATTGCAGTCTGAAAAGCCATGGCAACACCGATTCCCATAGCTAATGGTAAGATCAGGAAAAGTTGACTAGAGAATTTCATCATTTTTATCAATATTTAAGTATGTTTAAAAACAGTCTAAAGCAATTAAGGTATGTTTTCATAAGCCCATTGATGCAGTCATGTTAAAATAGAAATATTGTGTAAATTGGACCCTGTTCCTTGGCCGTATTAAATCCTGCTTCTGTTCCTTTATCTTTATATATCCACATGCCTTGGTGCGTGCGTAAATGTCCCTATTGCGACTTTAACTCACATGCGGTGCCTGATGGCGCGCTTTCGGCAGAACTCGAGCAAACTTATTTAAAAGCATTGGTAGCCGACTTTGAAACTCAAGTCGAGATGGCCCAAGGGCGTTCAATTCACAGTGTATTTATTGGTGGGGGAACGCCTTCACTTATTTCTGCCAAAGGTTATGCATGGCTATTTGAACAGCTTAAGTCACGGCTTAACTTTGAAGATGACTGTGAAATTACCTTAGAGGCAAATCCCGGAACATTAGAACATGACCCGTTCGCAGGCTATTTAGAGGCAGGTATTAACCGTTTGTCGATTGGTGTACAGACTTTTAATACCGATCACTTGCAAAAGCTTGGACGTATTCATTCGGCAAACAATGCTATGGATGCAATAGAGCAGGCAAGACAAGCAGGTTTTAAGCGAGTTAATGTCGATTTAATGCATGGTCTGCCTGAGCAAACGTTAGAGCAAGCACTTTATGATTTAAAGATGGCTGTAGAGCATGGCGCGACACATATCAGTTGGTATCAACTTACCATTGAGCCAAATACCGTATTTTTCCGAACTCAGCCTGTTTTACCTCAAGATGAAGTGTTAGAAGATATTCAAGAGCAAGGCGAGACTTATTTAAAAGCAAATGGCTTTATAAACTATGAAGTGTCGGCTTGGCGTAAAGAACAACCTTCAGACCATAATTTAAATTACTGGGAGTTTGGTGATTACCTTGCGATTGGTGCAGGTGCACATGGCAAAGTAACACAGCCAGATGGCGTGTATCGTTTCCAAAAGACACGTTTGCCAAAAGACTATTTAGCTAAAGTTCCTGCCGAACATTTGCAAATGAAAAAGATTGAGGCAGATGAGCTACCTTTTGAGTTTATGATGAATGCTTTACGCTTAAATGATGGAGTAAAAGCTGAGTTGTATGAGCAGCGTACAGGTTTAAGTTTAGATGACCTAAAAGAGGTACTTACTTCACTACGTTCGAGAAAGTTATTGGTAGAAGATAGTTCTCGTTTAGCTTGTACAGAGCAGGGGCATATTTTCTTAAATTCGGTACTCGAAGAGTTTTTATAATCAAATAGTCTTAAAGAAAAAGCAGCACAATGAGATGCGGCTTTTTTGATTTTAGCGAGTGGTATAACCGCCATTTGCAAAAATGGTTTGACCCGTAATCCACCAACCGTCGGTCACTAGAAAGCGAACTAGAGGTTCGATATCTTCAATTTTGGTGAGTCCACCTAAAGCTGAAGCAGATTTATGGTAAGCGACTGCTTCTGCAGACTCCTGTCCATAAAAGAAAGGTGTATCCATGGGGCCGGGTGCAACAGCAGTCACAGAAATTTGGCGATCTCCAAATTCTTTTGATGCAGCACGTGTGTAATGCTCAACAGGTGCTTTTAAACCTTCATAGGTTGAATAGAGTCCAGTGTAGGCTGCAAGAAGAGAAGTCACGATTGAACAAATCTTGCCGCCGTTATTTAAATGACGACCTGCCGATTGAATAAAGAAATAGGCAATTTTTGAGTTGATATCGCTCATGCTATCAAACTCTTGTTCGGTGGTTTCTAAAAATGATTTCTTTAAAACCTTTCCAACTGTATTAATGGCAATATCAATTCCACCAAAATGCTGTTTGGTATCTACGAAAAGTTTTTCGATGTTATCGATATGAGTTAGGTCTGCCTGAATTAAAACAGCATCTACACCGAATGCTTTTACATCTGCGAGTGTTTGTTCGGCATCCGCTTGTGTTTCTGAACTATTGTAGTGAATTGCGATTTTTGCGCCTTGTTCTGCAAATTTACGGCTAATGAGTCCACCTAAGTTTTTTGCACCGCCAGTAATCAGTACAATTTTATCTTTAAGTGTATGAGTTGCCATGATGGTTGTTCCTATGATGACTTGTTTTAATGTGTTTTTAGTCTAGATTGGCGGTAATTTTTGATCAATTATGCTAGTTTGGTTTAACTATTCAGAAAATACGAACAATTAAATGGATCGGTTGCAGCAATTTTTTATTTTTACAGAAGTCGCTAAACGGCAAAGCTTTAGTGAAGTGGCACATCGACTCGATCTACCTCGCTCAACGGTAACCAGTGCCATTCAACAACTTGAAACTCACTATGGAGTACGCTTATTTCACCGCACCACCCGTAAAGTCAGTCTTACTCAAGATGGACAGCGAATATTGCCAGAGTGCCAAAACCTGTTGTTTGACTATGAACAATTAGAACAACTGATCCAGACGCAAAAACAGCATTATCGCGGCACATTAAAAATTTCAATGCCCAGTCGGATTGTGCATCAAGTGATTATTCCTGATCTATCAGATTTTTATCAACGCTATCCGGATATTCATCTGCAGCTCAATAGTTCTGATGATATGACTGACTTAATTGAAAAGGGGATTGACTGTGTTGTTCGGGTAGGTGAGCTAGATAGCAGCAGTTTAATTGCAAGATTGATTGGTCATTTGGTCATGGTGAACTGTGCAAGTCCCCATTACTTAAAAGAGTATGGTACGCCTGAACAACTAGAAGATTTATCTCAGCACAAACTGATTAACTATGCTGGAGCCGTAGGCGAAAAGCAGGGTGAATTTGTATATCAGGGGGGAACCGTGAAGATGGATAGTATTTTAAGCGTAAATAATACCGAAGCTTATAGTACTGCGGCCTGTGCAGGTTTGGGGATTATTCAAGTTCCTTACTATGATGTTCAAGACAAGATTGAGCAGGGAATCTTGGTTGAGGTGCTTAGTGCTTATAGTGCACCATCACTTCCACTTAATATTTTATATCCGAACCGAAGTTATATTCCAAAGCGATTAGAAGTTTTTATGAATTGGGTAGGAGAGGTTTTAAATCGCAAATGCATCGTCATCTTTTAGTCATAAAAAGAAAATAAGATAACAATAAAAAAAAAGCCTCTCAAATTGTGAGAGGCTTTTTAGAATTTGGTGGGTCGTCCGCGACTCGAACGCGGGACCAACGGATTAAAAGTCCGCTGCTCTACCAACTGAGCTAACGACCCAAATAGGTTCAAAACAGATAAGTGGTGGGTCGTCCGCGACTCGAACGCGGGACCAACGGATTAAAAGTCCGCTGCTCTACCAACTGAGCTAACGACCCTGAACAAACATTCAAATATCATTTGAATGTGAAGTGCAAGATAACTAAAAGTTTTCTAACACCACCTTTGTTTTGATGTCGCGTATTTTAGCAAGTTATTCAACTAACACAAGAGGAAATTTAAAAACATTTGCATGATTGCCTATAAAAAGCACGATTTCCTCTTGTTTAGCTAAAAAATGAACTAAAAACGGTATTTATATGCCTGAATATTGTCAAAAATTTCAGTTGTGATGTCACAGTAACTGCTTGCACCAGGCAATAAAGCGAGTAAACGTTCAGAAGTTTTGCTCGGATTAAACGCATCTTCTTTCAGTTTATTCTTCTGATATTTAAAAGTACCTGTTGTTTCGACCTTTTTTTGTACACGTAAAAACACCGGTATAGCATAAGCAGGCAAACACTTCTTAAATACAGATACCATTTCGGTTAAATCTGCATCATTTAGCTCTTCACCATCTGCGAGAGTGATCGCTGCCATACCGGCACGGCCATTGGTATTTGGAATTTCTACCCCATAAACGACAGCTTCTGCAATTTTGTCGTATTCGCATACCATGTTTTCAACTTCAGTCGTTGATACGTTTTCACCTTTCCAGCGGAAAGTGTCGCCTAGACGGTCCACAAATTGAGCATGACGGAAACCAATATCTCGAACTAAATCACCGGTGTTGAAATAAGAGTCGCCTTTTTTGAACACATCTTTCCAAATCACTGATTTGTTCTTTTCAGGGTCTGTATAACCATCAAATGGAGAGCGACTAGTAATTTTGCCAATTAATAGGCCCACTTCACCTGCTTTAACTTTTTGACACCAGCCGTTTTTATCGCGGATTGGTTCATTTTTCTCTTTATCGAACTGAACAATGGCATATGGTGTAGGAGAGAAGCCAACTGTGTTGTCAAAGTTGAAAATATTGCTAAATCCAACGTTACCTTCGCTTGATGCATACAGTTCAAGAACTTCTTTAACACCGAAACGTTGTTTGAATTTGTCCCAGATATTTGGGCGCATACCATTACCGATCATTTTGGTGACACGGTGGTTACGGTCTAGTTCGGTAACAGGAGCATCCATTAAGTAGCGACAAAGTTCGCCAACATAACCAATTGCAGACGCATTAAATTTTTGAACGTCTTTCCAGAATGCGCTGGTCGAATATTTACGTCGAATTGCAAGTGTTGCACTGCCTGCGATGACGCCACACCAGCAAACCACCACACCTGTTGCATGGTAAAGCGGTAAGGTGACGTACATAACGTCATCTGGGCCTAAGTTTAAGATGTGGCCATAAGTGCCATACGCTAATGTCCAGCGACTATGCTTGAAAATAACAGCCTTTGGTAAACCTGTTGTACCAGACGTATAGATATAGAACAGACCATCATTACCCGTCACAGAACGAGTAGTCGATGGGTTGAATTTTGGAAATTGATCAATTTGTTCAGCTAGATTCGCATAATCTTGAGGTGCTGTACCTGAGTTTTGACGAGTTGCTTGATCTGCGAACCAATGGAAACGGTCTTTAGGCACATTTAAGTCTTGGCGAATTTCATCAATAGCAGCTCGAACTTCTTCACCAGCAATAACGGCAATTGGTTTTACTAGATTGATGCTATGAGCGAGAACTTTACCGACTTGGGAGGTATTCACAAGTGCAATGGTCACCCCAATTTTAGCTAAACCAACAATTGTTGCGATTAGCTCAGAGCGGTTTTCAATCATTACAGCAATGACGTCCCCTTTACGCGCTCCGAGGGAAAGGTAGTAATGGGAAATCTGGTTTGCCCATTCATTTAAAGCTTCATAAGAATAACTTTGATCTTCAAATAATAATGCCGTGCCTTTCGGATTTCGTTTAACAGCTTTTTCAAAAGCAATACCCAAACCTGTTGGAGTATGTGATGTTCTTAAATAAGCCTGTTTAAGACCATTTAGGATATGGGGTACTTTGGGAATGAAGCTAGGAAGTCTTGTGGCAACATCACCAAGCGTAATGATATCGGTCTGTGTTGTCTGGCTCATATCAATCCTATTTATTTTTCGATCAATCCAAAAAAGGTTGTGTGGGCAAAAAGTCCAATAGTTTTCATGGTTCACCATGCTTTTAAAACTTTTCTTCTAGTGCAATCAACCTAATTGGTTAAAAATAACAAAAAAAACCTAGTCATCGAAATGACTAGGTTTGTTTAAATTAGCTGCAATTGAGCAAATGGCTTACTCAGCTACAGGATTAGCTTTTTTTGGCGGACGGCCACGAGGACGACGAGGGCGACTTGGTTTGTCCTTGTCGGCTTTAGCGTCTTCTGACTCAGCATCAGCTGTTGCTTCAGTTGGAGCTGCTGTTTCTTCAACGGCTGCTTTCGCTTTGCTTGCTGCTTTTGATGGTGCAGGTTCTTTTGCTACAGGAGCTTCAGGCTGTGCAACTTCAGTTGACTGATCAAGCTCAAGCGGTTGTTGCTTTGATTCAACAGGCGCTTGTGTTTCAGCAACAGGAGTAACAACAGTTTCTTCTACTACAGGAGCAGGCGCAGCTACTTCTTCTTGAGTAGAGTGTTGTTGTTTCACTTGCTCAAATGCTTGTTCCGCAGCTAATTTTGCTAAACGGCGACGTTCACGTGGGTCATTTGCAACACGTGGGGTCGGTGCTTGCGATGGAGTAAGCGGAAGCACTGGTGCTGGTTCTGCTTCTTCAGCTGGTTTATGGCTTGGAAGTTCTGCATCACGAGTTACCGGTTTTTTCTCTTCTGCTTCAGAAGTTACTTCAACTACTAAGGTACTTGCGTACTGTTCTGCAAACTTCTGCAAAGCACGATTAAACGTTGGTACTAAACCAAATTGTTCAATCAATACAGTGCAGTCTTCACCATATACATGACGAATTAAGCTACCAATTGTGTATTGTGCCAAAGTTGGAATTTGCGATGGCGCAATAGATGGAACAGCAGCTTTAGCTTGTTTAGCCTCACGTTGCTGACGACGACGCATACGAGGGTCATTGCTAGCACGTTGGATTTGTGGCTGAGCAGCTTGTTCAGTTGGCTGAGCTTCATTTTTTGCTTCAGCAACAACAGCTTTCTCTTCTACAGCAGGAGCTGGTGTTGGCTCTGGAGCAACTTCAGCAGGAGCAGACACAACTTCAACTTGACGTTCAGGTGTAAGCGCAACAATTTCGCTTTGACCTTGATCAACATTGATAATTAAAGCAGTGTTCATGACATCATGCTTAGGCGCATCAATCACATCAACTTTAATTTGTTTTTCATCAACAACAACTGGTGCCGGCGTATTTTGATTTTCATTTAATACGCTTGGATCGCGGTGGCGATTTGGACGGTTTGGACGTTGTTGATTATTGCGATCACGACGTGGAACAACATTTTCAGTTTGTTGTACATCATTATTTTGATGTTGCTGATCTTGCTGTTGTTGACGTTTTTGCTGACGCTTTAACTCACGTTGCTCTTGGCGTGACAACTGAACCACTTCTTCATGAACTTGGTGTTGTTGTTCATGAGCCTGATGATGTTGTTCACGTTGCTCTTTATGTTTACGCTTTTTGTTGTTCTGACGTTGTTGTTGAGATTTATCATCTTTTTCAACATGTTCACGAACTTCTTGTTTCACAGGTGATTGTGAAATATAAGCGTTATTTGTTTGAACTGGTGCAACTTCTGCAACAGCAGGTACAGCTACTTGACCGAACTGACCACGGCTAACAGCACCAGTATTTACCATTTGCTCAATTGCAGCAGCTGCATTTTGTGCTGAACGAGATTGATCAACAGTTTGCGCTTGTTTTTGAACAAATAAGTTTTCTAACCATGCACAAGGACTTGCTGCTTTTTGAGCTGCAGGCTGTTGTGCTACAGGTTGAGTTGCATGGCTTGTCTTTTTCTGAGCAGAACCATTTTTTGAAGCAGGAGCTGTTACATGAGCATGTCCATGATCTGCTTCTTCTAAATGCCATTCAGAAGACTCATAACCTAACTCTTTCTCACTCGAACGAGTTGCTTCAGTACGTTCATAGCTAGATGGAGCAAAACCGTCTGGGTTATAAGCAATTTCGTAATGTGGAGTTTCTAAGTGTGGGTGAGGTAATACAGTTACGCGTACACCAGAAGTTTGCTCTAAATACACCAGACTATGGCGCTTTTCATTAAGCAAGAAGGCTGCAATTTCAACTGGAACTTCAACTTGAACTTCACCATGACGTTCACGAAGAGCAATCTCTTCAACTTTACGCATGATTGAAAGAGAAAGCGAACGTAGGTCACGAACCATGCCTGTACCATGACAGCGAGGGCATACATAACCTGTTGCTTCTTCAAGCGATGGACGTAAACGTTGACGGCTCATTTCCATTAAGCCAAAACGAGACAACTGACCGAACTGGATGCGGGCACGATCGCTCTGGGTTGCTTCACGAAGTTTTGCTTCAACCATACGTTGGTTGCGTTCTTTAGTCATATCGATGAAGTCGATGACAACTAAACCGCCAATATCACGAAGACGAAGTTGACGAGCAATTTCTTCTGCTGCTTCAAGGTTGGTGTTCAGTGCAGTTTCTTCAACATCATGTCCGCGAGTTGATTTCGCAGAGTTAATGTCGATTGAAACTAAAGCTTCAGTCTGGTCAATCACGATTGAACCACCAGAAGGAAGTTTTACTTCACGCTCGTAAGCAGTTTGAATTTGGCTTTCAATACCAAAATGAGCGAACAATGGCTCGTTTAAAGTATAAGTTTTTAATTTGTCTAATTGACGTGGCATCACTGCTTTAACAAAGTTATATGCTTCGTTATAAGCTTGCTCGCTATCAATTAAGATTTCAGCAACGTCATCACGTAAGTAATCACGAATCGCACGTGTTACAACGCCAGCTTCCTGATGAACAAGCATCGGAGAAGGGCCTGAACTTGCTGTACTTTGAATTTGTGCCCAAAGGTCAAGCAAGTGTTGTAAATCGAGCTGTAATTCTTCTTGAGTACGGCCAATACCAGCGGTACGTACAATAACGCTCATACCACGAGGTACATTTAAAGATGCCAAGATTTCTTTTAACTCTTCACGCACTGAACCTGAAATTTGACGGCTAATACCACCACCTTTCGGGTTGTTTGGCATAAGAACCAAATAACGGCCTGCAAGAGAAATAAAAGTAGAAAGGGCTGCACCTTTATTACCACGTTCTTCTTTTTCAACCTGAACTAAAAGCTCTGTGCCTTCAGTAATAAGTTCACGAATGTTTGAAGTTTGACGTGGGTCTGCCTGAAAATAGCTATTCGCAATTTCACGCATAGATAAGAAGCCTTGACGACCTGCGCCGTATTCAACAAAAACAGCTTCTAATGAAGGTTCTACGCGGGTGACATGGCCTTTATAGATATTGGATTTTTTCTGTTCTCGGGTACGATTCTCTAAATCAAAATCGTAAAGACGATTACCAGTGATAAGTGCAACGCGAACTTCTTCGGCATGAGTTGCATTAATCAACATACGTTTCATGGGTGTGACACCTAATAGTGACTCACACAAACAAACCTAACAAACTTAAAGGTTCTGAACGAACATCGAACATGACGGATCATTTCCCAGATCTCAAAATACTTGTGGTCTGAGTCATCTGTTACCGGCTACATTTAGCCTTAGCTTCGATTCTCGTCTGTGATGTAGGCAATACTGCTTCAACCTTTAAATCGGAATTCCCTTTTGCTTCACTGGCGGGTGAGCGGTGCATTGGTTAATGACTTTCACTGTCATTGGGCGCGAAGTGACTTCTTTATTGGAAGTTTGATACGGAATGCTCATCGTATCGGTGCTTTCGGCAGTTCCAATGCATCAACGCTTTAGCCTGAAGGCAACATTAAGGATCGATTTGTCTGATGTGTATCAGTTTACGTTCCATAACCAACTAGAGTTGGTAACATATTTTTTTGAACAAACTGAATTAAACGCAACAGTTTGTCATTTTGCCGATATAATAAGCCTTCGGCGTCGGCATAATTCTTTAGGACCTGTCCGAGCTGGTGATGAAAGCATCATTTTGATTGAGGTTTCAATCAGGGAAATTTCCCTTTAGATGTTCACTTACGGTGGTATCCGTGCGCTGACTATATCAAACCTTGCAGCATCTGCCTATGGGCTAAGCTTAGATTTCTTGTGAAAAAACTAAGCTAATCGGTCATTTATTAATCAAATTTCGTAAAATTTCAGGTTTAAATATTAGTATGAATTCTACACAGCAATGGCAAAGTGTCACTTGGTTTGAGGTGGATGAGCATCAAGCAGGACAACGAATCGATAATTTCCTGTTTTCACGTTTGAAGGGTGTACCAAAGAGTCGAATTTATCGTTTGATTCGTGAAGGTCAGGTTCGCGTAAATAAAAAACGTATTAAAGCCGAGACCAAACTTGCTATTGGGGACCAGATTCGCGTTGCTCCTATTCGCTATGAGCAAAAAGATGAAACTGCTGTTCCTGTAAGCGACGGTGTGGCACAAAGTTTATTAAGCCGTGTAGTTTACGAAGATGAAGGACTATTAGTTGTAAATAAACCATCAGGTATTGCCGTACATGGTGGTAGTGGTGTGGCATATGGTTTGATTGAGGCACTACGCGCGGCGACAGGTAAAAAATATTTAGAATTGATTCACCGTATTGACCGTGACACATCTGGTCTGGTCATGATTAGTAAAAAGCGTAGCACTTTAAAGTTGCTACAAGATATGTTGCGTGAACACAAAATTCGTAAGACCTATGCAGCCATTGTAAAAGGTCAGGTGAGCCTTGATAAACAACTTATTGATGCGCCTTTATTTCGTTACGAGTTACCAAATGGCGAGCGTCGTGTACGTGTATCTAAAGAAGGTAAGCCAAGTAAAACTGAATGGGTGGTTGCAGAACGCTTTAAAAATGCCACGTTGGTACATGCTTCACCTCTATCAGGCCGTACTCATCAAATTCGTGTACATGGTTTAAGTATTGGACATCCCTTGGTGGGTGATGATAAATATGGACACAACACTGCTTATGCGGGTCCTGAAGCACGCCGTTTGTGTTTACATGCGATGCGTTTAGATATTCCGGGTTATCCGACGATTGAAGCACCTTTACCAGAAGACATGACCCAGTTATTAGAGGCTTTGAGAGTAGCAAAATGAGTCTGAAAACCGAATTAGTGATTTTTGACTGGGATGGTACTTTATATAATTCTGTTGGTCAGATTGTTGCAAGTTTACAGCATGCGGCAGAGCAGCATGAGTTAACTCTGACTGATGAAGCTGCAAAAAGTATTATCGGTTTAGGTTTACCGGAAGTGATGCAAACTTTATTTCCGGAAGCGCCAGAGCTACATGAATCGATTTTAAAAGCATATGGCGATCACTATATTGCAAACTCGACAAGTGATGCATGGTTTGAGGGTATTTCTGAGCTACTCCATGATTTAAAAGCCCAAGGTTTAAAACTTGCTGTAGCGACAGGTAAAAACCGCCGTGGTTTAGACCGTGTGATTGCAAAAACACAAAGTACTCATTTGTTTGATGTTACTCGCGCAGCCAATGAAACTCGTTCAAAACCAGATCCACTCATGTTGCAAGAAATATTGACTGTAACTGGAGTAAGTGTCGAGCGTGCAGTCATGATTGGCGATAGTAGCTATGATCTTGAGATGGCACAGCGTTTAGGTATGCCACGTATTGGTGTTGGCTATGGTGTGCATTCGATCGAAGTTCTACAACAGTTTCAGCCTTTAATGATTGCTAAAGATGTACCTGAGCTGCATAACTTTTTAAGAGGGTACGCAAAGTTATCTAATGCAGATGTAGCGTAATTTAGAATGATATAAGAAGGGGGAATTTATTCCCTCTTATTGTATGTCCAATAACAATAAGACGAGAAAAATGAGCCGTTCTATTCGTTTGTTAAATCTTTTACAACAACTTCGTGAATTCCGTTATCCAGTTACTGCTCAAGTCTTGGCTGAACGCATGGGAATTAGTGTTCGTAGTATTTACCGTGATATTGATAGTCTACGTGCCCAAGGTGTGAGAATTGATGCATCGGCGGGTTTAGGGTTTCAGCTTAAAGAAGATATTGTATTGCCACCAATGACGCTCAATGAAAATGAAGTTGAAGCTATTTTTTTGGCGTTGTATTGGTTGAAGAGTGTGCCTGATCAATCTTTACAATCGGCATCTACTTCAATCTTAGCTAAATTAAATTCTGTTTTGCCTGAGCATCGTCAATATTTATTACAGCAGACGACTTTAAGAGCATTTAACACTTGGCTGCCTGTAGATGAAAAACAAGTCGAACAGATACGTTTAGCCATTCGGCAGCAAGTCAAAATTTTGATGCATTATCATGATGAACAACAGCGAAGTAGCGTTCGAACTTTGTGGCCTTTTGCCTTGGGTTATTTTAATGACAAAATTGTGTTGGCTGCATGGTGTGAACTAAGACAGGACTTTCGGCATTTTAGAATGGATCGTATTCAACACTTGAGTTTAACCCAAGAGTTATATCCATCATTTAAACAGCAACTTTTCCAGCAGTGGTGGGCACAAGAGTCGAAAAGGACTACTGACAAAAACTGACAAAAGATACTTGTAGACTAGCATCACCATAAACAAGGAGCCATAAAAATGAGCCTTAAACTTTATACTAACAAAGAATCGCGTGGTGTAGTTATCGACTGGCTTTTAGTCGAGCTTGGTGTTGAATGTGAGCGTATTGAGGTCGCATACCGAACTGAGATGAAATCACCAGAATATTTAAAACTTAATCCTTTTGGAAAAGTACCTGTATTGGTAGATGGCGATGTCGTTATTTATGAGTTAGGGGCAATTTGTGCATATCTAGCGGACAAGTTTAGTGACAAAGGTTTAGCACCAGCCTTGAATGATCCAAAGCGTGGTTTGTACTATCGCTGGTTGTTTATGATGGCAGGCCCTTGGGAAGCAGCTGGCGTCGATAAAGCGTTAGGAATACAAGTAACTCCTGAGCAAAAAATGTTTGTTGGTTATGGTGATTACAACGATGCTTACCAAGCTTTGGTTCAAGGATTAAGTGAAGCAAATCCATATTTATGTGGTGAACAGTTCACCGCAGCAGATGTAAGTGTCGGTGCAATGCTGCTATGGCAATTAAAAATGAATGCGATTGAATCACATCCTGCCATTACCCGTTATGTTGAAACGATCAAACAACGCGAAGGCTTAAAGCAAAGTACTATGGGGCAACTGCTGTAAACCGAATATTTTTACAAGTCACCCAAATGGGTGACTTTTTAATTTCAAATGACTTTAATTTGTAAGAAAGCCAGCAGCCACGTTAATACAAATCGCCAAAATGGTCGTGTTAAAGCCAAATGCGAGTACGATATGAAATAAGTTGAGCAAACGCATATGTCTGGTGGTGACCGATACATCTGCTGTTTGTGCTGAGGTACCAATAATATAACTAAAATACAAAAAGTCGGGATACGTTGGATTTTTGGTTCCCGGAAACTCTAGTCCACCATTTTCTTCATTTCTGGACAAAGCCATATAAAAATCGTGAGCATAATGTAGAGCAAAAACGGTATGCATAAAAAGCCATGCTGAAACAATGGTGAGCAAAGCCAAAGCGACATGTCCTAATTTTGCATAATGATCAGAGGGCAACTGAGATAGCTGTACTAAAATAGCAACCAGACACATAGAAATTGCAAGTAAAACAATGAGCATAATGACCCATTTACTTTCGTCTTGTTTTTTAGCTTGCTGTTGCATTTGTGAATGATCGGCACTTTTCATCAGTTTCCAAACATGGAGTAAATACAAACTGATAGCACCATTCCAACTTGCCAATAAAATGGTAGACCATTTCCATGAAGTGAACCATGTCAGTAAACTCGCGGCAATAAAACCAACAAATAAAGCAATAAAGAAGTGAGGGCGGTTTTGTATACTACGTCCTAAGTGCTGTAATAGTCCTACCATTTAATCAACGCTCCTTATGCTTATAGTAAATATATTATTTTTTACTGTTTGGTTAATTTAACATTAAGTTTTATATATGCTTTATACCTTAGATTATCTTTTTTATTTTAATATTTATTGATAATCTAAAATATAAGAAAACTTATTGCAAATTAATTAATCGATAAAAAGTATCAAATAAATTTCAATTTAATTTACTTCATACTTTAATTTAGATTCTTTAGACCATTTATTATTTAATAATAAAGATATATTTACTCGATAGTGCTTAATCTAGATTTTTGTCGAGATGGAATACTTTATTGAGTTGATCAATAAACTTTTTAACACCTACAGACTCTGTATTTTTACGATAACTCACAAATAAATCTAAAGATGGTAATTCAACATCTAAAGGACGAACTACAGTATTAGAAACACCTAAAGGTGCGACATAAGCTGGTAAAATCGTACAGCCTAAACCTGAACCAATAGAATTAATATTGAGTAAAATACTATCGGCCTTTTGTACTATATTCAGGTCAATACCATTGGTTTTCGTAAATTCCAAAATCGTATTGTGTAGAGTGTTAGATTGTTCAGCAGCAGGAATAATAAAATCAATACCATGCAGTGCTTTTACTGGAATACGTTCGTATTTGGCGAGTGGATGATTTCTTGGTAATAAAAAAATTAAAGGTTCTGTTAAAACAAATTGGCTTTGTATTTCATCAGTTTCAGTATTTTCACGGGTAAACGTGATATCAAGCTCACCTCTTTTTAGAGCTTTGAGTTGCTCTGTATTGTTTAAACTTGATAACTCGATGGTAAGGTCAGGATGTTGTAAGCGTAGATTTGGAAGTACGTATGGGAAAATTTTCATTTCTGCAATGGGGACGAAACCAATACGTAATAATTGCTGTTTCGCCTTTGAGACTTGGCGTGCCATTGCTACTGCTTTATCTGCTTGAGCAAGCGTTAAACGAGCATGCTCTAAAAATACTTCACCTTCTTCTGTTAACTCGACCTTACGTTTTGTGCGGTTTAAAAGTCGTACCCCGACATCTTCTTCTAAATCTTTAATTTGTTGACTAAGAGAGGGTTGAGCAGTATAGAGTTTGAGAGCGGCCTTACTAAAATTTAATTCTTCAGCAACAGTGATGAAATATCGAAGATGGCGTAATTCCATAAGACTAATCCAAAAAATGTCTTACTATGATTTAAGTAAAGTATAAAGCATAAAACTATATAGCGTGAAGGTGGTTTAGATATTTATAAAATAAATGAA